>NBMI01000073.1 GCA_002085445.1 Candidatus Parabeggiatoa sp. nov. 2 | reverse complement strand
TAAAGTCCCCTAAAGGGGACTGGTAAATTCAGGATTTTTTCTAAGCAAACGATATGGCATTGAGTCTTCAGTGCCCTTTAGGGCACTTCAGCTATTAGACGACGTTGGCGGGGGGATTATTTGTTTCTAATTCCTTAACTTAATGGCATTGACCCTTTAGGGTACAGTAGCTCTTTAGCCAAACGCAGGTGAGATCATTGTTTTGGCTATTGGCTTTGAAGTTTTCATTTTTCGTTAGGAGAATTCAAATGGATCCAATTATTAACAAATATCTTGAATCACTGGAATTGGGAGAGCTTAAGGTATTCAAGAACATGGCAATTGTGCCCCTGTTTGCGCCGGCCGATGAAGGCCCTGAATACCTCACCATGCAAGAGGCCTTAGACAAGCAATTGCTTGAAATCACTGAAGTCAGTGAATCGGGATCAGTGCCCGATTTGAAAGTGACTAACTCCGCTGATCAATATGTCTTGTTGCTCGATGGCGAAGAATTGATGGGCGCAAAACAAAATCGCGTCCTGACAACAACAATTCTGCTCAAGCCCCAATCCGAGACGGTTATTCCAGTCAGTTGTACTGAACAGGGCCGGTGGGCGTATAGTTCACGAGAGTTCTCAAGTTCAGGACACATGATGTCCAAAGATGTCAGGCTAAGCCAAATGGGTTCTGTGCATGAATCGCTGCGCCTAAAGAGGGGCCATCGCTCCGATCAAGGGGCCGTTTGGGGTGATATTCGCAAATTGTCGGCAGATGCTGAGGTTGCCTCACCGACCAGCGCTATGCGGGATGTCTATGAGTCGAAGGCGGATGCCCTTGCCGAATACCAAAAAGCGTTCGAGTCTCAGCCTAAACAGCACGGCATGTTAGTCTTCATCAATGGAGAAATCGTTGGTTTTGATATAGTTTCTCGTGCGTCGGCCTATCAAAAGTTGCAGCCAAAACTCCTTAAAAGTTACGCAATAGATGCCATGTTCCTGCAAACGGAGCAAACTGATACGCCCTCCATTGATGACGCGAAAGCGTTTTTAGTGCTAGCCAAAAACGGCATGGCGCAACTTTATCCTTCAGTTGGACACGGAGATGATTACCGCGTTGATGAAAAAACGATGGTTGGCTCGGCCCTTGTGGCAGAGAAGTCTGTGATTCATGTCGCGTTTTTCCGGGTAGCGGAAAATGACAATGGTGAGAAAATGGCGGGAGTAAGGCAACGGCGAGCGTTTAGAAGTGCGAGGTGATGAAATGGCCTCACCCCTCTCACCTTCTGGGGAGAGGGCCGGGGTGAGGCCGAAGAAATTTAATTCGCAACAAGTCTAATGCCCACATTCAGCACACAATCTATAAGTTATTGAATTCGATTTAATTATTAATTAAATGGCCGAATTTGGAAAACACCTCCGATGTTTGCTAAACATCGGAGGTGTTAATAAATACTTCCTAAATTGGGAGAATGTTTTTTTATCATAATAAACAAGCACTTACTGTCTATTATTACTAAATTTAGTGAGTACGCTGCTATTATGCGTCTGCCAATAGTACTCAGGACTGACTCCTAGCTTTCGACAGTCTCTTACTAAACAATCGCTCATATGTTGTAGTTTAACTTGAGCCTGTTTTCGGTTAGAGAGTTTGTTATCAATGATGTTAAGTACACCGTCTATCCATCTCCCACAGATAACCCAGCCTTCGGGCATTTGCTCTGTTACAAATTCTCGGCCTAGAATGTTCATGGTTTTACCCTCCAAAGTTAATTAATATTCACTCACACCCGTTCTAATTGCTAATTGGTAATTGCTAATTGGTAATTGTAATAATTAGCCGGGGTTAAGGCTAATGGCACGCACGATTGCTTTACACACCCTTCGATTCGGGGAATCAATCCCGTTTGCCTTGTAAGTCCCCTCTCGATTGGGGATGAACGGGGTGTGTTAGGAAAAATGTCTTAAGTGTATGGAACTTAACGAAAAATCCGTGAAAATGACAAAGGGCCAACTAATCATTAAATTTCCTGTCAATTCATAAGCTTATGTAATCTATTCCTTTTTCCTTTTTCATTTTGCATTTTTCATTAGTACAAGTGCCATTAGGGTTGAGGCAACTCATGTCTCTGCACTTATTATTTAGTATAGGGCACTCTTTATGCCAACATCACTCACCGGCATAAGTAGCAAGTGTCATTTTAATTACACCCCAGTTAAAAAGGGGTGCGCGACCGATAAAATAAATTTTAAACGTTTTTATTTTTTTTTATCCTTTAAAAACAATTTGTTATATTTAAAATATCGGCCCGACTAAATTTTGTTGCTGTCATTCTGTGATTGAGTTGTAAGTCACATCGATAGATTGGATTTAGGGGTGTGTTTGCGTCTTTATCAGCAGAGTATTTACAGCGATAAATTTTTTTTATCTTTTTTAGCCTTTAAAAACAAGCGTTTAGATTAAAAATCTCGGCCTGACTTAGTATTAGATATTGCTAATATTCTTATAAGTCTGTATCCTACCCGCCGTAAATTTTGTTGCTGTCATTCTGTGATTGAGTTGTAAGTCACATCGATAGATTGGATTTAGGGGTGTGTTTGCGTCTTTATCAGCAGAGTATTTACAGCGATAAAATTTTTTTATCTTTTTTAGCCTTTAAAAACAAGCGTTTAGATTTAAAATCTCTGCAGGATTCAATATTAGATATTGCTAATATTCTTATAATAAAGTATCCTGTCCGCCGTCGTTCAGATGCTTGGGAGAACGGTTGCCAAAAAAGTCACTGATTGTCATATTTCTCATATCAAAGAAATCTTTAAGTCACTGACTGTCATATTTTCCTTATGTCGAAATGACAGTAGAAAAAATGTCCGGTACTCAGGAGCCGTTTTTGAAAACTGAACTGAAATCGGTCACAAGGATAAAGGAAAAAAATTTTCGGGTTGTTTTTTGGCAACGTCACCCTAAATTTATCTTGACGTGATGATGTAATAGAGATCAGATATGTCGCAAATAACCTTCATCTTGAGGTGAAATTTTCAAGCGCCGTTTTTTGAAAACGGGACTGAAATCGGTCACAAGGATAAAGGAAAAAAATTTTAGGGTTGTTTTTTGGCAACGTAACCCTAAATTTATCTTGACGTGATGATGTAATAAAGATAATATATATACCCATTGATAATTATTAATTCGTTAATAAATGTCGATTGGATTAGATTTCAACATCCAACAATGACCTACCTTTCTGGAGGTAACAAATGAGAAACATCGCTAAAGCAGTAGCACTGTCTGCCATTCTGGGTGGCGCCGTTCTCGCAACGCCCGCACAAGCGTTCTGGGGTAATAGTTGGCCTGGTAGTGGTTGGGGCAGCCCTTGGGGCGGCGGTTATCCCGGTGGTTGGGGCAACGATATGTGGGATATGGGCCCGATGGATGGCAACGGCTGGGGCGATATGACTTTTAGTACGTCCGTTGGTGGCCGTGGCAGTGGCTATGGTCGTGGCTATAATCGTAACTATCATGGCTACCAACCGTATGGTTATGGTCCGTATGGTGGTTGGGGTGGCCCAGGATATTGGGGTGGCCCAGGATATGGGGGTGGCCCAGGATATGGTTATGGCCCAGGATATGGGGGTGGCCCAGGATATGGGGGTGGCCCAGGGTATGGTTATGGTGGTTATCCGTACGGCGGTGGCTACGGCCCCGGCTATGGGCGGCGTGATAATAGAGAAGCACCTTCACATCCTCGTCGTGAAAGCGAGAAAAAATAAACACGGTTTAGCTTAATTAATAGACATTATGCCGATTTAATTTAAGTGCTTGATTTTATGAACATTGTCAAATCATTCATTTTGATTAAATCAATAAGTTACGTTAAATCGGCATAAACTCTAATTCCTAACGGGAATGGTGTAAGCCACTCCCGTTTTTTTTTGTTTCGCCAATAGTCCCACAATCTCAAGAAAGCCAGTTTATTATCGAACCTTGGTTTCTTCCCATGTCTTGAAAGAACAACACTACATGCGGTTAATTCTCAGTTCCATTGATTTAAGTTAAGTAAAATCAGTTAATTACAAATTAACACGTCTTTCGTAACCCTTTGTTCATTTTTCATTTTTCATTTTTCATTCGCATTACCTATTTTCGCTTAATTAACACATACACCGCACCCGTCCCCCCATCCACTTGGCGTGCCGAACAAAACGCCAACACTTCATCGCGCTGTCGCAACCAATTATTCACTTTGTTTTTTAACACCGGTTGCTTTTGCCAAGAGCCATAGCCTTTTCCATGTACAATTCGCGCACAACGAATATTGCGATTCTGACAATCACGTAAGAAAGTCGCAACTTCCACCCGTGCGACGCGCGCTATCATACCATGTAAGTCCAACTTCGCTTTGACACTAAATTGTCCACGCCGCAATTTGGTAAGGAGACTATGTTGTATACCAGGACGTACAAATAACAATTCTTCGCCGGTTTCCACCTCTGCTAGATCGTAGTTATCTGACAGCATCTCCTCGCACACCAACGCTTCGTCTAAATAGCGTTGTTTGGGAATAGGTTTTGGGCGTGGCGGTTGAAGTGGTACTTTGTCACAGGTAAGCGGCTTGACTCCTTGCATTGCTTTTCTAAATAATGCGCCATCGCTTTTATCCTTTTGTTTGCCCATCGCCCTTGCTCCCATTTACTATAAGCCAGTCATTTTGGATTATAACAAAATCCCCCTAACCCCCCTTTTTCAAAGGCTTACTTTTACCCATAAGTCTCCTAATTAGCTTGTGTAATTATTAACAATTGAGCCTCTTGCAAAACTCTTTTTCAGGCTAAAGTTTCGCTTCGCGAAACTTTAGCCTGAAAACCATTATAGAAAAACAATAACTTACGACGACATAATGATTGTAAGTTATTGATTTATATTTGCCGGTAGGAGTTTTGCAAGTCCCTCTAGTTACAATTTATTGTCGATTGTGAACTGTCCAACCGATAAAAAAACCGGAGTTTAACGTTTAACTAAAATAACTATTTGATTTTAAAAGTTTTTTAACTCTAATACGGTTTTAAAATAGAGTGATATACTGCCATAAATCCTCAATAGCCACACAAAAATGGCGAAGGCAAAATACACCGGGGTATTCAAATATAATATATATTTTTCAATAGGTTATAACTAGATAAGTTAGTTATAAAATTCTAACTTGAACATCAAGTACCATAGTTTGGAGAGCCAAACCCATCATGGCTTGCCTTTATAATCTAGCATTCGTGTATTCGGCCTGGTATGGAAACCGTTATTCGATGGGACGTTGACAAGTTGCGTAGAAAAAATAGGCAGCCTGGTCGGGTCGCCGGCTGCTTTGTTCCTTCACTGTGTTGACTGTGATCTGGTTAAAACCAGCAGTCTGAAGCAGCACTTGCAATTCATCAGATTGAAAATGGTGGGTTTTGTAGAGAATGTTTCCGTCACTATCGCGGGAAAAGTAAGAATAGGGTTCACCAGTAAGCGGCTCGTCCTGTGCATACAACCTGGCATAGTTGGAGTTGATTTCATCCGAAACGCCAGAGGCAGACAAGTATAGCCAGCCACCTGGTCTTAACCATTGAAAGGCGTTGGCCAATAATTGGCGGCGGTCACGCAAGTCACCTATGATGGAAATGACTAACTGGCCGACGATGAGATCGAAGGGCGCATCGTTTAAGTAGGGTAGCGGATCGGCGGCACTGTTGGCCAGTGCGAAATGCCGGAAGTGTGATGGTGAACCAGCCGAACCTTTATTCTTCGCTTCGGCTATTGCGGCTTGGTTAATATCTATTCCGGTTACGTTATATCCTTTTTCAAAAAGTACACGGCTAATTCTTCCCAGGCCACAGCCAAGATCCAAAACGGTCCGCCTTCGTCCCGGTGCATTCAGCGGCGGAAATCGGTCGAGGAATGTCTCTAAGAAAGGCCACTTCTCTTTCGTGGGGATATTATCGGGAGCAAATGCTTGCCAATCGATTCGGGCATCTCGCTGATAACTAGATGACTTCATAACAATAATTACTCTTTAGAAATTGCCAATGAAAAAAGGAGGTGCCTCAATTAATTATTATTTATTAATGATTTAAGTCACTTATACTCAACGTGGTCATAAGGCAGGATTTTTATGACGGGTTAATATATATATAAGGTGTATTTATTATTAAAGCTAGGGGCGATGCCCCTGGCTATATTAATCTCGTACCAAAGGGGCTTTTCTTGTTAACCTCTATGAGCAAAAAAGGGGCGCAACGCCCTTGGATTTTTGTTTGTCAAAAAGTCCTTTTCAGGCAAAAGTTTCGCTTCGCTGTACTTTTGCCTGAAAATTTGTTCCCATCTTGAGTATATTACTCGATGATCAAGCCATGAGTTAAACCTCATGGCTAAAAGCTCAAGTACCCTAAAGGGCACTACTTAACAAAGGGGGGTAGTCTGCTTTAGCAGACTTGAGCTTTTTTCTTAAGGATTTATCTCCTGGTGAGATTTTGGGCTAACCATCAAAAACTTGATCATCGAGCATTAACAATTAAATTTTATTTATTAATGATTTAAGTCACTTAAGTGCTTTATGGGCAATCATTAACCCCTCGACTAACACCCAAAACTAATGAAAAATGAAAAATGAAAAATGTCAAGAAAATGACCTCTTAAAAATTAAAAATGTCAAGGGATTACATAAGTAGATAATTTGACAGGAAATTTAATGACAGGTTCACTTTCCAATGAACAAGGCTCTGAAGTACGTTCCGTATATACTGCACAAAATGATTTGAGAACCGTGACACACCCAGGCGTCACTGCCATTAAGTTAAGCAGCAAAACACCTACAAAAAGTATCATTAATGAAGCGCGACAGAGGGCCATAACTTATACTAGTCACTGTCATCCTTAAGTTTTTTGTCATGTCTCACGCTGCTAGTACAATGGAGCCATGAAAACAAGATTTCTCCTCTTTAAGAAATGACAAAAGCGCAATTTGTGGTGCAAAGTATAATTTAAAAACATCCAAAGTATTTTATAGATATTCAGATAATTATTTAGTCCCCTTTAGGGGACTTGAGCTTTCAGTTGGCTGTTTTGAAATTATTTTTCTGAAAATCTATATGGCCCTCAAACAAGGCCAAATAACCCTAATTTTTTTAAGTTAATTACCGGGGCCCGCGTATCACTACTCTGCCAAACACGACTGCGCGTGAGGCGATAAATCGCCTACTACAAACGAGCATTTTTCTTAGATTTAATCATTTTTCATTTTTCATTAGTATAACGGTGCTAAGTATATATTGGCCCTACGCTATTACCCATTACCAATTACTTATAACCTCAATCATATGAAAATTGGAACACCTCTTAGCCAATCGGCAACACGAGTAATGTTGTTGGGCTGCGGTGAATTAGGCAAAGAAGTGATTATGGCTTTGCAGCGATTTGGTGTTGAAACCATCGCGGTAGATGGTTACCTGCACGCGCCAGGACATCAAGTTGCCCACCGTAGTCATGTTGTAGACTTGAGTAATGCTGACGCTTTGTATGAGTTAGTCGCGCAAGAGCGGCCGCATTTCCTTGTGCCAGAGAGTGAAGCGATCGCGACTGAATTATTAGTTGAGATTGAACAGGATGGATTGACAAAAGTTATTCCGACAGCCCGCGCAGCGTCTGTGAGTATGAATCGTGAAGCTCTCCGTCAGTTGGCGGCCGAAGAACTGGATTTGCCAACGGTGCGCTATGCGTTTGCGAAGAGTTACAATGAGTTACAAATGCAGATTAATCGCGGTGTTGGTTATCCGTGTCTTGTCAAACCGATGATAGCTATTTCAGGTAAAGGCCATTCGGAAGTGAAAGGCCCCGAAGATGTGAAGGCTGCTTGGAATTATGCGATGGATTCAAGTGGAGACAATTGTAGTTCGGTGATAGTTGAGGAATTTATTAAATTTGACTATGAAATCACGTTGTTGACTGTTCGCGCATTCGGCGCGGCGGGTGAAATTGAAACCCATTTCTGTGAGCCAATTGGATATCTTAAAAAACAAGGTCATTATGTTGAAAGCTGGCAGCCACAGCGCATGACGCCGGCTTCATTGCACTATGCCCGTGAGCTTGCTAAGAAACTCACCGAGAGTTTGGGAGGAGTTGGTGTTTTTGGCGTTGAGTTACTTGTTAAAGGCGACAAAGTTTGGTTCAACGAAGTTTGTCCTTATCCGCATTATGCGGGTATGGTGACAATGGCTACGCAAGCGCAAAATCAGTTTGAATTACATGCTCGTGCCTTGTTGGGCTTATCGGTGTCTACCGTGTTACGTGAACAAGGTACCTGTGCGACGATTTTTGGCGGTGTTGACGCTGATAACGTGGTTTTTGAAGGGATTGACGAAGCGTTACAAGTGGCTGGCACCGATTTGCGTTTATTTGGTAAACTCCATGCCCAAGAAAAGCGGCGTATGGGTGTGATGTTGGCGACGGGGCAAAATATTATCGAAGCTCGACAACGTGCCACCTTCGCGGCGAATTTGGTGCGCCCCGTTCCTTTTGAAGAAGAATAAGTTGAGGAGCGCTGGATTAGATTAGTTGCTTGTGAAAGGATAAAAAGCAACTACAAAGATTCGTTAACAGCAACTACTAGGATTCGTTAACAGCAACTACAAGGATTCGTTATAAGAAAGGATAAAAAAAGCCGGGTATTTCCTCGAACTAATCCGTATCGATTAAATAATCCCTGTAGTTGCATTTAATCCGGAAGTTGCATTTAATCCGGAAATTGCTTTTAATCCGTTATTATAACGAATCCTTGTAGTTGCTTTATTATAACGAATCCCTGTAGTTGCATTTAATCCGTTATTATAACGAATCCTTGTAGTTGCTTTATTATAACGAATCCTTGTAGTTGCTTTTTTTTAATCCGTTATTATAACGAATCCCTGTAGTTGCTTTTAATCCGTTATTATAACGAATCCTTGTAGTTGTTTTATTATAACGAATCCTTGTAGTTGCTTTATTATAACGAATCCCTGTAGTTGCATTTAATCCGTTATTATAACGAATCCTTGTAGTTGTTTTATTATAACGAATCCTTGTAGTTGCTTTATTATAACGAATCCCTGTAGTTGCTTTTAATCCTTAAGTTGCAAATTCACGCTTCACCACCATAAACACAACCGCTAGTACACGTTTCTTGTATTGTAATTTTGCACAACCCTGGCAACGTCGGTTTTAACCTAAGCCAAATCCAACGGGCCAAATTTTCACTGGTTGGATTTTCCAATCCCTCAATGTCATTAAGATAATGATGATCGAGTTGCTCAAAAACGGGCTTAAAGGCCTTTTTGATGTCAGCAAAATCCATCACCCAACCACTATGTGCCCCGACTTCACCACAAACATGAATAGTGACTTGAAACGAATGACCATGCAAACGACTACACTTATGCCCTTCTGGCACATTGGGCAAACGATGCGCCGCTTCAATACTGAATTTTTTGTATATTTCCATAATATAATAAGCAATGGACAATGGGTAATGATGCGAATATCGATATAAAAATGAAAAATGAAAAATGAAACGATTTCATAATATTCATTTCAACCCTTAATTTGCATTAATGGTGAATAACCAATGACCAATTACCAATGACCAATGACAAACCAAAAATGAGCGTTGAACTAAATCCTTTATTCACCAAACTTAACGCTATCTGCCACAAAGCCTTTGAGCTCGCGGCCGAGTTATGCGTGGCACAAAGCCATTATTCAATAGAAATTGAACATGTCTTACTGAAATTGTTGGAACAATCCGATACCGATGTCCAAGTGATTTTGCGTCACTATGAAGTCTCAGTGCCCAAACTCAAGCGGGATTTAAACCGTGCCATCGAAAAATGTCGGCGCGGCAATGAACGCACACTCTACTTATCTCCTTCAATTCTCGCTCTGTTACGTGAAGCCTGGCTGATTTCCTCATTACAACTTGACAGTCGCCTTATCCGCTCCGGCGCGATGCTACTGGCTATTATCGACAACGAATCACTACGCGGGGGCGTGGTAAAAATGCTCCCCTCGTTGATGAAAATTACCCGCGAATCGTTGCGGCAAGACTTGCGCGAATTGCTCCTGCGCTCCAGCGAAGCCGATGTCCGGGCGCCCAACGCTGAGACACCCTTGGATGAGGCCGACTCAACCACAACTACCGCCTCACCAAAGCGGATCATCGACCAATATACCATTGATTTAACTGAAAAAGCTCGCGCTGGACGGCTTGATCCAATAGTAGGACGCGACACAGAAATCCGTCAAATCATTGACATTTTAACCCGCCGTCATCAAAACAACCCTATTTTAATCGGTGACACTGGCGTGGGCAAAACCACAGTGGTGAAAGGCTTTGCCTTGAAAATTGCCAACTGCGAAGTGCCAAAGTTCTTGCAAAATGTCTCGCTGCGTATGCTTGACTCTGGGCAATTGCCTTGGGAGGACAACGACGAATTTAAAACGATAATAAAGTCAATTACTAAAGAAATAAAGGCCTCCGCGCAACCGATTATTTTGTTTGTTGATGAAATCCAAACTTTAATGGAGGATAGGAAAGAGGCCGCTCATAGCCTCAAACCGCTACTCGCTCGCGGAGAAATACGCACCCTTGTCACCACAACATGGGCAGGATACCAAAAATATATTGAAAAAGAACCCACCCTTCATCAACGGTTTCAAGTGGTTAAAATTGATGAGCCCAGCGAAAATCTGGCTATCACCATGTTGCGGTGTCGGGTGGCGAATTTAGAAAAGTACCACAAGGTACGCATTACCGACAAAGCGGTGCGCCAAGCGGTACAGCTCTCACGTCGCTACATTTCAGGACGACAACTGCCCGAAAAAGCCATAAGCGTGTTAGACACCGCATGTGCGAAAGTCTCCATTGTCCAAAATAGCACGCCGCCGGTGTTAGAAACCACTTTGCAACAGATAGCACGTCTGCAAGAAGAATTGCGTCTGTTACAGCGCGAACAGAAGACGGGGCATAACCACACGCTGCGTTTAGAAAAATTAACCCGTGAGTTAAAATACTTAGAAAATTTAAAAACGGAACTAGAAGAACGCTACACGACTGAACGGGGTTTGGTGATAAAACTCAGGAAGTTGGAATACGCGCTGGAACAAATCCTCCCAGCCCCCCTAATCCCCCCCGGCCCCCTTTTACAAAAGGAAGGAGAAGAAATAGAAGAAATTTTACAAAAGGAAGGAGAAGAAATAGAAGAAATTTTACAAAAGGAAGGAGAAATCCCTTTACCAAAGAACGGAAGTCGTGCGCCAAAAGCAAAGGACGGGAGCAGTGCGTCTTTGGCAAAGGCCAGAATGAGTGCGATTTTACCAAAGGACAGAATGGGTACCACTTTAGCAAAGGAAGGAGAAAGTGCGCCTTTGTCACAGAACAACGACAACACACCTAGACAACCAGACGACGAAAAGGCATCTTTGCCAAAAAAGGGCAAGACAAAACAGTTATTTATTGAACAAGCCGATGACAGCAGCGATTCCGTTTCCACCAATACCCCACAATCCCCTTCAAAAAGGGAAAAAGGGAAATTGACGTCGGCATTCCTTCGTAAGAATAAAAATATTGACTCTGGCGAGCCACAAAAAGCGAACAGCAATTTCTCACTATTGCCCTTTAAAATACAATCGTTCAGAGAGAAAACAGAAAAAGGAAAATCCGTTGTCTTCCTTTATGAAAACGGGGAAGCCGGGGAAGCCGACGATGCCATATCCCCCTTTGAAAAGGCCGTTCCCCTCTTTGAAAAAGGAGAGCTAGGAGAACTTTATCAAGAAGATGCCTCAATTTCCTCCTTTGAAAATGCTGTATCCCCCGTTGAAAACGGGGGACAAGGGGAGCTTTTGCAAGCTGAATTAAAACAAGTCAAACAAAAACTTGCCAAAGTTCAAGCCAATGATCCCCTGATACCGACACACGTTGATGAACACATCATTGCCACCGTGATTTCAACATGGACAGGTATTTCCATTGACAACCTCCTCACGGACGAAACTAATACTTTTCTGAACCTCAAGAAAAAAATTGCCGAGTGCATACTTGGTCAACCACAGGCGCTTGAAACCGTTGTACGACGCATTCAAAGCCAACGGGCGGATTTAGATAACCCTAATAAACATAAGGGTGGCTTTTTGCTGGTGGGGCCCAGTGGTGTTGGCAAAACAGAAACGGCCATTACTTTAGCCGATATTCTCTACGGCGGAGAACGTTTTCTGATAACGCTGAACATGTCAGACTATCAAGAAGCCTATACCGTTTCTTCTTTAACTGGTGCGCCCCCCGGCGCTGTCGGTTATGGCAAAGGCGGCGCACTCCTCGATTTTGTGCGACATCATCCCTACTGTGTCATTCTGCTAGAACAAATAGAAAAAGCCCACCCTACGCTCATCAAATTCCTGACTCAAGTGTTTGACAAGGGCATCTTAGAAAATGACACCGGCCTACGGGTTGACTTTAAAAACACCTTGATTTTACTGACTTCTCATGTCGGAAACGAAGTTATTACGCGCTTATGCAACACGCCAGGCTTCTCACCCAGCCTCGAAAAATTACAAGAAGCGCTCCGCCCAGTCTTGTTGCAACCTTTTCAACCAGACTTTTTAAGCCAGCTAGTTATTGTGCCCTATCACCCGTTAGGTGACTTAGACATTCGCCGCATTATCAAACTCAAACTGACCAAACTACAACAACGCTTTCGGGAAAAGCACCACGCGCAACTAACTTATGGAGACAGTTTACTGGACACCATCGCCAATCGTTGCACAGAAGTAGACAGCGGCGCACACAATATTAACCCCATTTTAACCGATACCCTGCTACCCTCATTATCCGCAAACATTTTGGGATACACAGCAAAAGGGCAAACATTCTCCACCGTGCATTTAAGCAGCGACGAGATAGGGAATTTACACGCTCAATTTGACACCTCTTTAGAGTCACCCTTGGAAGAAGAAACTGAAACAGCCGAGAAAGCGCCCCAGCGGTATAACTCTAATGAATTAATTGACGACTTAGACGACGTTTTAGAATGCCTTAATTAAAGGGGAAATTAATTCAAAAATCCGATGTCTTTAAGACATCGGATTTTTAGCGCCTTCCTTAACTTAATGGCATTGATTTAGAGTGAGGGCCATTCTTCAACTTCAATTTCCACCCGTCGATTTTTTGCCAAGGCTGTGGGGGTGGTACCATAAGTAAGCGGTTTATGGTAACCATGGCCGTGTGTTTCCATGCTTGTCATTGGAACGCCCTGCCGCGCCAATTTCGTGGCAACTGTGTCGGCGCGTTTTTGCGACAGTTCCAAATTAAGTTTGTCGCTCTGTTCAAGGCTAACGTTCTTAAATGACTGTATGTCGGTGTGAGCATGTATCTTGATGACGGCTGGCTCGATTTTCCGCAACGCGGCGGCAAGTTCTTTGAGTTGACGTTTTGCGCCCCGTTTTAAGGTTGCCTTACCGCTGTAAAACCGAAAATTGCGGAATAGACACCTTGGTTCCACTCTAGCACGCAACCCACAAGCCGAAAGCCGACGGTTAATCTCTTCCCGACGCGTTGTGTTATACAACACCTGCAAATTCTCTTTGTCGATAATCTCGCCTTTTTCAATGACGGCATAACGATTGCCTTTTAACAGCGCCTTCACCCGTGCCTTGGAGTCCTCATCCATCGAGCAAGCGTGAAGATGCGCTTCTAGGCTGAGAGGAAGTCGTTTTTGTTTATAATAAATCTCTCCCAAGCCATACCAAGCCTCATAAAAATTGGGTTCCTGTTTGACGGCTTGTTGATGGTGATAAATGGCTTTTTGCCACTTGCGTTGCTCTTCGTAGAGAGAAGCTAAGGCATGATGCACTTCGGCATGCTTAGAACAATAGCGCAAGGCTTTTTTTAACAAACGCCTTTGTTTAGCAATAGAGATGCCTTGGCTATGTAAATCAAAGGCTTGATAGAGCAAGTCACTGGCATATTCACAATCTTGAAAAGCCATGGCAGCCTGAGATAGACTCAGGAGAAGTAATGCACTTAAAAAGAAGCGAAGTTGATTGAATGGGTATCGAGCGAACATAATTTTCTCCAACAAACTTAGGAGTCCAAATTTAGGAATCCAAACTTAGGAATCCAAACTTAGGAGTCCAAACTTAGGAGTCCAAACTTTAGTTTGGACGTCTGAAAGAATAACTATTAGGAGTCCAAACTTTAGTTTGGACGTCTCCAAGAACTACAAGGATTGCATATAAACAAGGATAAGGGCGCTTTTCCAAAAAACGGCAACTGAAAAAACGAGCGGTAATAGTCGCTAAAGCGACGACTACAAACCCCATCTTTAGTAGTCAACTTCAGTGCTAAAAATCCGATGTCTCAAAGACATCGGATTTTTTAAAGTTCCACGAGGTTTAATATATTTTGTCACACTCCGCATCGCTTTGGCAAGTTGTGGAATATCTTGATAAGCCAAACAAGGCATCTTTGCTAACAGCGGCACTTCTAAACGTTCTGTTAGTGTGTCTATTGAACCCTGCGCGTCAAAATCAGGATTAATTGGATTAGCTATCCAGCCAGCCAAGGTGCAGCCATCGCGTATAATTGTCTCGGCACTCAGCAATGTATGATTAATGCAGCCTAAGCGCAAGCCAACGACTAAAATCACGGGCACATCCAGAGCCAACACTATGTCTTTTAAACTTTGTGTCGCATTAATTGGCACACGCCAACCGCCCACGCCTTCTATTACCACTGTGTCGGCTTGCGCCGCTAAGTGTTGATATTGACTGATAATGTGTTCTAATTCAATGGTTTGTCCCATTTGCGCGGCGGCTAAGTGGGGTGCAATGGGTGGCACAAAGGCATAAGGATTTACCCATTCATAAGGCACTTCTAAGCCGCTGACTTGTAAAATTTGTTCAGCATCGCTATTTCTAAAGCCGGCTTTGTTCCAATGGCAGCCAGCTGCAATCGGCTTCATGCCGGCGACTTGTAAACCTTGATTTTTAAAATGCTGGATTAATGCTAAAGTACACCAAGTTTTACCGATTTCAGTGTCGGTGCCGGTGATAAACCAAGATTGATTCATTAAAAGGCTCCGTTGGATATATATAATTGTGAATTGTGAATTGTGAATTATGAATTATGAATTGTGAATGATGAAGACTTATTTATAAGCTTTCAATACTTAACCCTAGCAACAATTCATTTTCCGTTTATTCCTCTAATCCTAAGTACTATTACTCGATGATCACGTTTTTAGTCTTCCAACCATAACTACAAGGATTGTATATAAGAAGGGATTTCTCAGAAGGGATTTCTCAGAAAATTTTAAGAAGAAATCGAATCGATATGAGAGTTCTCAATTATCTCACCTAAGTCTAAATTTAGACTCGAAAGAATGAATGGCGAGCAATCCGCTTATTTATCCTTTTTTATATACAATCCTTGGGCGTTTGGGTTTTGATAAAACTTGATGATCGAGAAATATATAACGCGGATGACAATAGCTAACAAATCCGTTTATGCGAATTAAGGGTTGAATTGAATCATAAAAAATCAATGACTTATAAAACAATATTTATTGAACGTTATTTTAAAAGTTTTTGTTCATTCTTCATTTTTAATTCTTCATTTTTAATTCGCATCGTTTATTCCTCTAATCCGTTGTACTCGGAGAAATCCGTTGTACTCGGAGAAATCCGTTGTACTCGGAGAAATCCGTTGTACTATTACTATAACATGCACACCTATCTCCGTTCCTTACTAGAACAACGTCAACAATCCGCCCTCTATCGTACTCGCCTAACACACTTAAGCCCTCAAACGCCAACCTTATTAATAGATGGACAGCCTTATTTAGCGTTTTGCAGTAATGACTATCTTGGTTTAGCCAGCCATCCTCGTTTAAAAGGCGCGTCGCATTTAATCACTGGGCACACGCTGGCACATCATGCCCTTGAAAAAGAATTAGCCGCCTATACCGGGCGCGAAAGGGCGTTGTTATTTTCTACCGGCTACATGGCAAACCTCGGTGTTGTCACCGCTTTATTGGGGCGGCATGATGCAGTGTTTTTAGATAAACTCAATCATGTCTCGCTCGTTGAAGCCGCTTTATTATCACGGGCGCAAATTCACCGTTATCCGCATAATGATATACAAACTTTAGCGCGTTTGTTAGCCAAATCGCAAGCACCGCATAAATTAATTATCACCGATGGCGTGTTTAGCATGGATGGGGATATTGCCAATTTGCCTGATATTGTTCAACTGGCAAACACTTATCAAGCTTGGGTGATGGTGGATGACGCGCATGGTTTGGGCGTATTGGGTGAAACGGGGCGCGGTACGTTAGAGATGTATGGTTTAGGAGCGGATGAGGTGCCGGTGTTAATGGGCACATTGGGCAAGGCGTTTGGCGTATTTGGCGCGTTTGTGGCAGGGAGTGAGTTGTTGATTGAGGCGCTGATACAGTCAGCACGGAGTTATATTTATACTACCGCTTTGCCGCCTGCACTGGCAGAAGCAGTGCGAGAGAGTTTAGTTGTGGCTGAAGAAGAGGCGTGGCGACGGCAACGTTTACATGAATTAATCGCCTACTTCCGCGCTGCCGCTGCCAAACGGCAAATCCCTTTAATGGAGTCTTTTACACCGATCCAACCGATTGTGTTGGGAGAATCTGAAAAAGCGTTGGCGGTGAATGCGGCATTGTATGAGCGCGGGATTATTGTTACAGCAATTCGTCCACCTACCGTGCCACAAAAAACGGCCCGTTTGAGAATCACTTTGTCGGCATTACATGAAGAAAATCAAATAGATAGGTTAATAGAAGCCTTGGTTGACGTTATAATGAATAATGAATAATGAAAAAAACTACAAGGATTGTATATAATCTACAAGGATTGTATATAATAAGGGATTTTATTTTCGAGCATAAAATCACTATCGATTTTTCTTTGAATAAGCATTTGCTGATTGAATAGCTTTCTTCTCTTTGATTTGAGTTTCCAAGGAAAGCTAAAATTTTATCGAATTTGTTCATTTTCAGCAATTAGAAGAAATCCGTTTTTATAACAATCCTTGGGCGTTCGGGCGCACGAAAAAACTTGCTCATCGAGTAAAAGAGTTGCAAAACGGTTCTCAACACTGAGGGCACTGAGTTCTCTGTGTTGAGAAGAGAAATCCCGTTTTGATGAGTTTTGCAAGAGGCTCTACTACTTTTACATTCCGTAAAATAACAAGTATTTTTTAGACCGTTTTGCAAGAACCTCTAAAGATTTATTTGTGATAGTTCGCCCCAATAAACAGAATATTAGTCGTTTAAAACGTCAAGTACAGGCACGTAAAAACCATTCATATTTTCTTGTTTTTGTAAAAAAGACGACTTTTTCAGTGTAAACATTAAAGCAATAACTACAAGGATTATTATAAGAAAGGATAATAGGTTTCAACGGATCAATGCTAAGCCTCACTGCCATTAAGTTAAGCTAGGGCGAACACTTAGGAAAGCCCATAAAGTCGTCCAAACTAACGTTTGGCAGGAGTCCAAACTAACGTTTGGCAACAAGAGTCCAAACTTTATGGCGGCATCCGTCCAAACTTTAGTTTGGCGGCATCCGTCCAAACTTTAGTTTGGACGACTGCGCGTGAGGCGATAAATCGCCTACTACAAACGGGCCTTTTCCGTACGGTATGGCATTGATGCTAAGCCTAGGCTTTCGTGGTGGTTGTGCGAACACTTTGGAAAGCCCCTACGGCCCCTGAAAGCTAAGGTTTGGTAGGGGCATATCTGCTCCGTGTCTGCTACATGGCATTGTTTCAACGGATACTATCCCTCGAAGATTATTTAGTCCCCTTTAGGGGACTTGAGCTTTTAGATGTTGGCAATGACAGAAATTATTTTTCAGCAAACGCTATATCCCTCGAAGGGATAGTAAGTAGGAGTCGCGCAAACCAAACAACACTATGAGCTTGTTTATAAAACACCAAGGCCAAGGTAAGCCTTTGATTTTATTACATGGCTGGGGTTTTAACGGCGACATTTGGAATGAGGTGGCCGCCCAACTGGCCCTACATTGGCGCGTCTATCAAGTTGATTTGCCCGGACATGGGCGCAGTTCGATGTGTGAATATACGTTGTCCACGCTTACCGAAACATTGGCCGCTCATTTGCCCAAAGAGGCGGTATGGATAGGATGGTCATTGGGCGGTTTGTTGGCGATGGCGGTGGCACGGTGGCAACCGGCTTCGGTGCGGGCTTTGGGGTTGGTGAGTACGTCGCCTCGTTTTGTCACCGCTGACGATTGGCCTTATGCTATGACACCGGCCGTGTTGCAGCAGTTTGCGGAGCAGTTGCAAACCGACACGTTGGGCACTTTACAGCGTTTTTTGGCGTTGCAGGTGAAAGGCAGTGAAGCGGCGCGTCAGCAACTTCGCGCCCTTAGCGCATTGTTAAAAAAAACGAGTCCGCCTCAATCACAGGCCCTACACGCTGGCCTTAAGTTATTACAACAGACCGATTTACGTCCAGAACTCTCGCAAATTCGTTGCCCGGCCTTATTATGTTTAGGCGGACGCGATACACTGGTTCCAGTTGGCGTGGGAGAATACTGTCAGCGATGGTGGCCGAGTTTGCGAAAAGTTTGTATTAAACCGGCCGCCCATGTCCCGTTTGTACCGCTTTTGGGTGAGGGCAACCATAAAGGATTGCCCCTACATTACATAACGGTTTGTAGGGGCAATCCCACGTGCAAAGCCCTTAACTTAATGGCATTGGGGCGTTGCCCCTGGCTTTAATAAGACACCCCGTTGGGGCTAGGTTTTAAGAGCAACTACGGGGTGAGATTAATATAGCCAAGGGCAACGCCCTTGGAACTTTCACTCGATAATCACGTTTTTTCGTGCGCCCAAACGCCCAAGGATTGTTATAAAAAAGGATTTATTTGCGTTGGGAAATCGCAATGAACGAATTCGATAAAATTGAAGCTTAAAGCATGAAATAAAATCTCCATTAATTAGCTATTCCGTTGTCATTGCTGTATATTAAAAAAGTTGACTAACGTGATTTTCAGCGCGTTTCTAAAATCCCTTATTATATACAATCCTTGTGCATTGTCAGACTAAAAACGTGATCATCGCGTTTCATAAAAATCACCAAAATCG
>NBMI01000072.1 GCA_002085445.1 Candidatus Parabeggiatoa sp. nov. 2 | reverse complement strand
GTTTTGAAGTTGAGTGAGTTAGGCCTTTTTCTGAGTTAAGTCGTTTTCATGAGCCACTTTGGTTCGGTTATCAGTCAAGTCGGCTTATAAGTAGACGGTGTTTTCAGGACCAAAAGCGGACTTGACACGTCAAATAGAAACGCAGAGCCGTTTTTGTTTTGCCCAAGGTATAAAAATTGACCGTGTTTTTTCTGATGTTGCCAGTGGCATCAACGCAAGAAAAACAGTTCTTCACCCTACTCGATTTAGTGCTTGATGGACAGGTTGAAAAAGTTTTCATAAGTTACTTGCAATCGTCTAAGTCGAATAGGATTCGGCTTGTTCAAACACTTGTTTCTAAAATTTATCAGCTTAAATAGTCGTTGCGAATGGTCATAACAATGGGAAATTAGATAGTGAAGAAATCATGAATGAGATCATCACATTAATTTGTTGAAATGTAAAAAATTTTTATCGACATTTTGTAGATATTTGTCGATGAAATTGTTATCTCTTCAATCCTTGTAGTGCTTAAGCATTGACGCTCAAGCGTTCCTTTCTCCTTTCTCCTTTTCTCTTTTCTTGTTATTGACTAATTTTCGAAATTCGTCTACTGGGAGCGGGTGTCCAATTAGATAGCCTTGTATTTCATCGCATTCGATGGATTTTAAAAGCGCTTGTTGTGATTCTGTTTCTACGCCTTCGGCAATGACTTTTAGTCGTAGGCTGTGTGCGAGTGCGATGATGGCTTTGGTGATGCTTATGTCGTCTTTGTCTTTTGGAATGTCGCGCACAAAACTTTGGTCAATCTTGAGGGTGTCGATAGGAAAGCGTTTTAGGTAGCTTAGTGATGAGTAGCCTGTGCCGAAGTCGTCTATGGCTAATTGTATTCCCATGTCTTTGAATTGATGTAGTGTTTTAGTGGCTGTTTCAATGTCTTGCATGAGTAGGCTTTCAGTGAGTTCGAGTTCTAGCAGGGTAGCATCAATATGGGTTTCATCAAGTATTTGCACGACAGTCTTTATTAAATCGTCTTGTTGAAATTGGCGTGAGGATAAGTTAACCGATAGACGTAAAATCGGTTCGCCGTTGTTGCGCCATTGTTGTTGTTGTAAGCAGGTGTGGCGTAGTACCCATTCGCCTATTTGTACAATGAGTCCGGTTTCTTCGGCGAGTGGAATGAAGGCGTAGGGGGGTATTAAGCCCATTTCTGGGTGTTGCCATCGCAGTAGGACTTCTGCTCCAACCATGCGCCCGGTGGCAAGCTGCATTTGCGGTTGGTAGTGCAAGACTAATTCATCGCGCTCTAAGGCGCGGCGCAATTTTGTGTCCATAATCAGTCGGTTATGAACATTTTTTGGGGTTTGTGCGGTAAAGAATTGGTAGTTATTTTTGCCCTTTTCTTTGGCGCGGTACATGGCGGCATCGGCATGTTTTAATAGGGTATTAACATCTTGGCTGTCACTTGGGTAGAGACTGATGCCAATACTTGTTGTTATAAAGGTTTCATGCCCATTTAATTCAAACGGCGATTGCATCACCTTGAGAAGGTTTTGTGCAAACCGTCCAACTTCTTTGGTGTTGTTAACGTTTTCCAACACCATACTGAAATCATCGCCGCCTAAACGAGCAATCATATCCGTTTTACACCGGCATTCCGTCAGGCGGTTGGCAACTTTTTTGAGTAATAAGTCGCCTACAATATGTCCCCAAGTGTCGTTGACATATTTAAATCCATCTATGTCTAAAAACATCACGGCAACCCGTTTACTGTGTTGTTGTGCGTGATAGATCGCGCGAGAGACTCTTTCATAAAATAGAGTGCGGTTGGGTAAACCGGTTAAGTCGTCATAGTGTGCTAAATAGACTAGACGTTGTTCCGTTTGTTTGCGGAGCGTGAGATCGGAAAAAATGCCTAAGTAATTTGTTACTTGCTCATTGGCTTCGTCTTTAATGACGCTTATGTGTAGCCATTGTGGGTAAATTTCGCCGTTTTTGCGGCGATCCCAGATTTCACCTTCCCAGTAGCCTTGCGTGTTGATCGATTTCCACATTTTGTCATAAAAATCAATATTATGCTTTCCTGAACGCAGTATGTTGGGACGTTTACCCAACACCTCGCTTTCACGGTAGCCGGTAATTTGGGTAAAGGCTTGGTTGATTTGGAGAATGTGGGTTTGGGCATCGGTAATTAGAATCGCTTCAGCACTTTTTTCTAAGACTTTAACCCATTGTCTGAGCTTTTCTTCAGTTTGTTTGCGCTCGGTAATGTCTTCAAAGCTGCCCAATACGCCAATAATATGCCCGTGAACGTCGCGTAGGGGTACTTGATTTATTTCCAGCCACAGATGTGTGCCGTCGGCGAGTGGCAAAGATTCAATCTGTTGGTATTTAGGTGTGCCTTCGTTGCTGATACAGCGGTTGAGCGTTTCAATAAATCGTGCTGTGCCATCGGAGGGTTCATGCTTTATTAAGTCATCGTCTGTTTTGCCGACAATCACTTGGTATGAATTAATGCCGATTATCTGGGCAAAATTCTGGTTGCAGCCCAAATAAGTCCCTTTTTGGTCTTTCCAAAAAATAAATTGGGGAATGTTGTCGATGACTAAGCGCAACATGTCTTGAGATTGATGTAACGCTTCTTCGGATTGCTTGCGAGCGGTGATGTCACGACTGATGCCAATTAATCCTAATAGGTGTCCGTCTGGGGAAAAAAACGGTGTTTTCAGGAGATGTAGTAGTCTTTTTCGGCCGTCTGGGTAAATGACCCAGTTTTCGGTAGTATGGGGTTTGCCCGTTGTCAAGATTTGCTTGTCGATTTCGCGGTAAAGGTTCGCTTGTTCATTTGACAACACGTCTAAATCGGTTTTGCCAATTAATTCGGCTTGGCTGAAGCCTACAAATTTTTCAAAGGCTTTGTTGCAACCCAAGTAGTTGCTGTTGCAGTCTTTGTAGCAAATCAGATCGGGAATGGAGTCAATTAAGTTACGCAACAAGGCTCGCTCACGCAAAAGTTCTTGGGTGCGCGTTTGTACACGTTGTTCTAGGGAATCTTTGACGGTATGAATTTCTTCAAAACGGGCTTGTAGCGATTTTGCCATTGATTTGAAATTATTGGTCAATGAGTTTATTTCGCTCACTTGACTATGAGGCCATTGTATGATTGGGTTTTTTTCAAGGCGATTGGGTAAGTTGTCGGTGATGTGAGCAAGCCGGCGTAAAGGTGTGACTAACCAACGACTGATAATCATCGCTAAAATCAGGCTCAAGAGGGCGATGAGCGAAATCAGGGCCAGTTGTTTAATGTACAATTGTTGACATGAGTCAATGTAGCTATGCAAGGGTTTTTCAATCACAATCGTTATTGGCAGAGTTTCGTTCACGGGCGTGTGTTGGACATAAACCGCGTCGCGCCAACGCTGCATAACATGAGTGGTTTGTTGGGGAAACGAGGGATAGGTGGCCGAGGTGCGCCATGTTGTTGAGGTGGCCGAGGTTAATGGGTAAGGGCTTAGGGGCCTTAAGTCGGGCCGAGTGCTGTTGATGATGAGGCCTTGTTCATTGGTTAAAGTGATTTGGGCATCATGGGTAAGGGTATGTTGTAGAGCGTGGGCTCGGTACAGGGTTTGAGAGACATCAAAGTAGCCAATCACGGTGCCGATGATTTGTCCGTTGCGTTCTATGGGTAGGGCGTGTGCCGTGATAGGTGTGACAGTGCCTTCTTGAGTGAGTGTGCTGTGAAAAGTCGCAATTTGTCTTGTCGCTAAAACCGATTGAATGGGCGCGTGAGAGGCCACGGTATTTATATTTAAGTCATTGAATTTATTCGTTTTGAAGGCAGAATTAAAAATGACTTCGCCCTGAGCATTGGTCAAGTTAATGTTCAAGAATTCGGGAAAGAATTCGAGTATCCGCACGGCCTGTTGCGCTAATTGATCAGAATAGTGTAAGTCCGCTTGGGCCGCGATTTGCGCTAACTTTTGTAGCAATTGAATATGTTGGCGATGTAATAAAGTCAGGTCTGTTATAAGGTCTTTTGAGAGGGTGGTTAAGTCTGTTTTGATGTCCTTTTTGACTTTCTCAAAAAGTTGTGCGCCGCTGATAGTTGTAATGATTAAAGCCGGTAATAGCACTAAAGCAGCGATTAAATTGAGTAAGATGAGGCGTAGTGACGGATGCTCGCTGGGTTGTGGCAAGTCGGCCCATTTGGAGAATGGTAGAAAAATGATGATTAAACAAGCGATTGCGGCATTGGCTATACCATTAATCAGGTATTTAAAAAAAAGCAGTAATGTTTGGGTGGTTTCTAGGGGCGTGGCAACGTGGTGTAGTAGCCAAATCACTGGCAACCCTAAACACAGCCAAAAAATCCCTTCTAATAATAATAAGTTATGAGTATAACGTTGCCAGACGAGTCCAATAAATAGCGCCTCTAGGGTATAGAGTAGTATGGCAAACGAATGTCCCCATAATAAAAAGGTGTAACTGCTGGCAAGTAGCGCGACAGTCACGCCCCAGCCGACACCAAACAAATGAATAACCAATAGCACGGCAATGCTGCCAAAGACAAAATCTACTCCAAAAAACAAGGGCAAGCTAAAATAGTTACCTAGTGCGCTGAGTATGGCAAGCGATGCCAGCGTTATGTATGATTTACCAGTTAGAGAAAACATAGTCGATTCACCTATTTGTTGTAGTCGCTTAGCATGATTATTTTATTTAACAAACAATATATTAACTTATGATACAACGTTTACAAAGCCTACGTTGGACGATTCGCCGTTTTCGTCCAAACAATAACTACAAGGATTCGTTATAAAAAAGGATTTAAAAATGCAATAACTACAGGCCGATTCGTTATAATAAAGGATTTAAAAACGCAATAACTACAAGGATTCGTTATAAAAACGGATTTAAAAACGCAATAACTACAAGGATTCGTTGCTTATGAAAGGATTCAAAAAAAGCTATAACGACAAGGATTGTCTAATCAAGATGGATTAAAAAAAGAAGTACAACGAATGACGGGGATAAAGGAATTAGGACTTGATGGTAAGTACAACGAATGAGGAAATAAACGAATTAAATAAATAAACGGATTGAGTCGGTGGTGATTGCCACTTAAGCTCTTAGTACAACGGATTGGTGTCTTAGTACAAGTTGCGTACGTGATTAATTGTACTACATTGCGGGCAATTCGTTTCTCCGCGTAATTAGTTGTACGACGTGACGGCCACTACGTGGCAACCAATTCGTTTCTCCGCGCTTGTGTAGTTGTACTACGCGGCGGCCAATTCGTTTCTCCGCGCTTGTGTAGTTGTACGACGTGACGGCCACTACGTGGCGACCAATTCGTTTATCCGCGTTAGCTGTACTACTAGGTGACAGCCACTACATGACGGCCAATTCGTTTATCCGCGTAATTAGCTGTACGACGTGACGGCCACTACGTGATGGTCAATTCGTTTATCCGCGTAATTAGTTGTACTACGTGACGGCCATTACGTGATGGTCAATTCGTTAGCCATTCAGTCAGAGGACACCGTCACCTTGAGTAGCTATGACACCGCCTTAGCCAATCACAATCAGCCCGACAAGGCCTTTGAGAGGTTTGAGAAGTTGTTAGCCATTGAGCCAGACGACAGCATGGCCTTGAATATTAAGTCGCTAAAGCGACTACGAAAAACATTAGATTGAGTCGCTAAAGCGACTACTTACTACAAACAAGCCAGATTAAGTCGCTGAAGCGATTACTACAAACATTAGATTAAGTCGCTAAAGCGACTACTACAAACTTATACATTAAGTCGCTGAAGCGACTACTACAAACATTAGATTAAGTCGCTTTTGCTCCTACGGGAAAAGCATGAAAATAATATCCCCATAGATTACGTTTTTTCAAAAAACTTGGGTGTGTGGGTATTTTATTTAGCCGCAACTCCCTAAAGCGCCACGTTGTTTGAATATGAATAGCCACAGGTGAAACTTTCGTTCCGAGCGTAGCGAGATAAACTTTCGTTCCGAGCGTAGCGAGATAAACCTGTGGTAAAATGAATAGTCTTAAGGAAAACTTGTGGTAAAGTAAATAACCACAGGAGAAACCTGTGGTAAAGGCGTTTGAGAGACTCCAACCCCGAAGGGGTTGTGCTTGGTTCGTTTTTTCCCAAGTTTCACCTAGGGCGTCTCAATTGCAACCCCTTTGGGGCACTCCCGAGAAAGTTATAGTGAGAGTACAGCAGATTTGGAGAATAAACAGATTTACCTTAATGAACGAAACCTCAAAAAGAGGTTATTGACACATGCCAGAATTACCTGAAGTAGAGACGACGCGGCGCGGAATTGCCGCACATTTAGAAGGTAAAAAGATAGAGGCCGTGATTGTGCGTAAAAAACATCTGCGCTGGCAAATTCCTGATATACTGACCACTATTTTACCCGGCCAACAAGTACAACATATCCATCGTCGCGGTAAATACCTATTACTTGAATGTGCTACTGGACATGTCTTAATTCATTTAGGGATGTCGGGCAGTTTGCGGGTATTGCTTTCTGACACACCGTCAAAAAAACATGATCACCTCGATATCGTGTTTACACACGGCCTGTGTTTGCGTTATCACGATCAGCGCCGCTGTGTGTTATGGACGGATGAGCCAATACACCGCCATCCATTGCTAGTAAACTTAGGGCCGGAACCGTTTTCGGCGGCATTTACCGGGGAACATTTACACCGTCATGCAATAGGGCGGCGAGTAGCGGTGAAAAATGACATTATGAATGCCCACACCGTCGCCGGGATTGGCAACATTTATGCAAATGAAGCGTTGTTCTTAGCAGAAATTCATCCGGCGAGTGAGGCCGGCAATATTAGCTTAGTGCGTTACCAACGTCTTGCAGAGACGATTAAACAGATATTGAGTGCGGCCATTGAAATGGGCGGTACGACTTTGCGTGATTTTACACGTAGCGATGGTAATCCAGGCTATTTTAAACAGTCGCTACGAGTGTATGGACGAGTGGGCAAGGCATGTGTGCAATGTGGAAATACAATTGAGCTGCAGAAAATCGGGCAACGTGCCAGTTATTATTGTCCGGTGTGTCAACACTAAAAAGCGATGCGTAGGAATACATTAAACACGCGAGTCCGCTCAGGCTGGAACGAAATCACGGAAAATTGATGATCGACTATAAACCAATCATAAAAATCATCTCAATCACCATCCAAAGTGTTTTATGATAAAACAATGCTTTGATATTTATAGATAATTAATGCGATTGGCCGGGAGACCACCCCATAAACATTTTCATGGCATCGATTCTGTGTCAAAATATAGTCCATAAAAGTATTAATATACTCAGCACGGGCATAATCTACACTTTTGTTTGTTATTTAGAGTCCCGACGATCTCGACGAGAGGAGGGAACTTGAACTTGAGTTGTCATTTCGAGTCCCTTTGATCGGAGGGAACTTGAGAAATCTTAACCGTCCCAAGATTTCTCGTTTCATGAGACATGACAGAAAAGTTCAATTTGTGACCGTGTTGAGTATACTATTAACATCTATTTGACTTGGAACGATAGTCAACAAAAATCAATACATTAAGGGGTACGGGATATTTTATAACTTCACTTTAAAAAAACTTTATATTGATAAAAATGTCAAGTAATATTAAAAAATCTTAAGAGTGGTTAGCCTTCTTTGTAAAAAAAAATGGGTTCAAGCAATGTTACCCTAAGCGGAAGCCGGGGGATAATGGGTTGATCGTTCCCGTGTTCTGATGGTGTAACATTTGTTTATAGATGTTAATACTTAACAACAGAATTGCGATCTGACATAAGAACTTTATAGTCGTTCAGAAAAAAACGATGGGCGGTGATCAGTGATAGTGATCAGTTTTCAAAAAGGTCATTATAATTACCAATGATCAATTACAAATTACCAATTACCCCAAAAGAGAAACGATAGAAGATGAATATTTTTAAATATTTTTTTAATCAGTTTTTTAATCAACCCGCTGTCAAAAATTTTTTTCAGCTTCTCAATGGGATATTTTTTATTGGGTTGATACTGTTCGGTTTATTAGTCATGTTGACTATCAAGGCTATAAAGAGAATACTCAAGGCTATAAAGAGAATACCTTGGGTGATTAATTGGATATTCACCATCGGGTTTATCGTTATCGGTTTTATTCTGGTAGAGAGTTTCTTCTGGTTTGGTTTGATTTCCATTATCGTTGGAATCCTCATTTCCCCGTACATGAACGAATTTCTTCATAAAATGGTTCATGTCATACAGCGCACAGCTAAGTTCAGTGAAAACGCTAGGGTGAAGAAACCCAGTTTTCTTAAAAAAGAGGGTTTTGTGATTTTCACTGATTTCAAGTATTTTGCTGACAATTACTCTCTGAGTACCAAACTGATAATCGTTTTATTGGGTTTTGGGATAGCGATTGTTTCATTATATTATGATGAAACGGATGAACAACGCTTTTTAGCCGGGCTTTTAATACAGAATGCTTGGATAGACTATGATCATGATAAACAACTCACGCCATTGAGAGCGTATCTTGAGAGAACTGAACTGAAACAAAGAAAAGAAACGTATCTCGCAACGCAGGTTGAACTCTCTAAAGAGTTACAGTCTCAGTATGATAACGGTCATTATGAAGAAGTTATCAAGCAAGGAACGCCTTATGCCCCATTTGATTCTCAGATTAAACTATGGGTTCAAGATGCCAAAAACCGACTGAAAAAAGAACATATCGAGATGGCAAAGAAAGAAGCCCCTCGATTGATGAAAACGGGTAAATACCGAGAAGCCTACCGATTGACCGAGCCGTTAAATGATCCTAAACTGCAAAAAGTCGCCGCTTCGGCCAAAAAACGGATTGATAAAGAAGTTGCGAAATTGCGCTCTTCGTATGAACGTGGTTATTACAAACCGGTTATCAAGAAAGGTACACCTTATGTTGGCTCCGATTGCCGAATAACAGAACTGGTTTCGGATGCTAAAGAAGCACAGGCCATTCGAGAGGAACGCCGACGTCGTAATAAGGCTATCAAAAAAACCGCTAATCTGATAGAAGGCCGTCACTTCCAGGAAGCTATCAAGTTTGCCAGCGAATCCGAGTACGCCGAGCATACTAAAATGAAGAGACTCGTTAGGCGTGCCAAATTCAGAAAGAAGAAGGCTAAAGAAAAGAGGATACTGGCGAGATTGCGGAATATACCACCAACGCGCATCGAAGCCAACATAAGAGAGTACAGCAATTTAGTGAAGCTGTTTCCAAAAAACGAGAAGTACAACCGCAAACTGGAATATTATAAGAGGCAACTTATAGAACTGAGAAAGCAACCGCCTCTTCTTGTCACACAAGAGCAGTACGGTGACAAGTGGCCTTTTACAGTCCCCAAGGGCAAGTTGGAATGCTTTCCACCCGGCATAATCACATTTAGGGCTAATGAAAAAACTTACGCGGTTAATGGGTTGGCGAGTTCGCGTGGTTATCCGAAAATTGATGAGATTTGGAAAGATGATCCAAATCAAGAGGAAGTGCAAGAAGGCACATTGTTTATTATGAAAGTTGATATGGGCCCAATTATCAACAAAGGGCTAGACTTGTGCAATCCTCTGTGATCATTTTTCAGTGATCAATGGTCAGTGAGCACCTTAAACTTGTAGCGGTGCTACTCCTTTCCAAGCGATAAATCTAAGTACCCGTGCAAGAGTTTGAAATGTTTATGGGCATTTGTTAGGTTTATTTTTTTTAAAATACCTGCACGGGTACTTAACAATACATACTCCTAATCCTTTTATCAATGTGCTGATTAGTCCTCTTGAGAGGGAATACAAAAAATCGCAGGCCGGTTCGGAAAGCTATTTTTTGGCGGGTTTTTGGACTGACAGATTTTGAGGGCCATAAAATACTTTGGGTGCCTTCAAATTAAGTTATGGCCCTCTATCGCGCTTACAGTTTTAGACTTTTTGTAGGTGTTTTTTTGCTTAACTTAATGGCAGTGACGCAAAGCGTAGTTACATCGATTCACAATTTTCATCACCCCACCTTTCTCCTTTCACCTTTTAAACCACCGCTAAATTCCCCTTACTCTCTAACCAGGCTTTACGCTGGGCCGCCTTTTTCTTTGCCAGCAACATATTCATAATCTTTTCAGTCTGTTGGGCTTCGTCTAACGTCAACTGGATTAAGCGTCGCGTCTCTCTCGCCATCGTCGTTTCACGCAACTGCAAGGGATTCATTTCTCCGAGTCCTTTAAACCGTTGCACATTCACTTGGCCGCGTTTTTTCTCCGCCGCAATACGATCTAAAATGCCTTGTTTTTCCTCATTATTTAACGCGTAATACACCGTATTGCCGATATCAATACGGAAAAGTGGTGGCATCGCAATATAGACATGCCCTTCTTCTACGAGTTGACGAAAATGTTTGACAAACAACGCACACAACAATGTCGCAATATGCGCCCCATCCGAGTCAGCGTCGGCGAGTATGCACACTTTGCCATAGCGCAAGCCTTTTAAATTGTTGCTACCAGGGTCAATTCCGAGTGCCACCGCAATATCATGTATCTCTTGTGAGGCTAAGACTTGGCTGGTATCGATTTCCCAAGTATTGAGAATTTTGCCGCGCAAAGGCATGACTGCTTGAAAAGTCCTATCACGCGCTTGCCGACATGAACCGCCGGCACTATCGCCTTCCACCAAAAATAATTCAGTTTGATTGACATCCTGTAGGCTGCAATCAGCGAGTTTGCCGGGCAAAGCGGGCCCATTAGTGGCCTTTTTGCGCACCACTTTTTTGTCCGCACGGAGACGTTTTTGCGCGTGGTTAATGACCAATTCTGCAATTTTTTCTCCAATTTCAACGTGTTGATTCAGCCACAGCGAAAAAGCATCGCGTACTATGCCAGAAACAAATGTGGCACAAGCGCGTGAAGAAAGCCGTTCCTTGGTTTGTCCAGAAAATTGCGGCTCTTCCAATTTGACTGATAATATATAGGTGCAACGCTCCCACACATCTTCTGGGGCTAGTTTGACATTACGCGGCAAGAGATTGCGGTAATCGCAAAACTCGCGCAAAGCCTCCAATAAACCACTGCGTAAACCATTGACGTGAGTACCGCCCTGTGTGGTAGGAATTAAATTGACATAACTTTCCGTTAACAATTCTCCTTCAGCAATCCACATCAGCGCATAGTCCACCGCTTCCGTTGTACCTTCAAAATGGCCTATAAAAGGAGTCTTTGGCAGACTTTCTACATTGCCCAAATTATCGAGCAAGTAAGTGGTGAGTCCCTCTTTATAGTACCATTCCAGCTTTTCCCCCGTGTTTTCATCTTCAAAGGTGACAGTTAAGCCGGCACAAAGTATGGCTTTAGCGCGTAGAATGTGGGTAAGACGGGGCACCAAAAAACGCGGCGAGTCAAAATATTTCTGATTCGGCCAAAAACGTAGCGTGGTGCCCGTGTTGCGCTTTCCCACGCTGCCAACTACATTTAAGTCTGAAGTTTTGTCGCCATTGGCATACGACATTTGATATAACTGGCCGTTGCGTTTGATGGCGACTTCTAGGTGACTGGACAGGGCATTGACGACGGATACGCCAACACCGTGTAGTCCTCCAGAAAAATGGTAATTTTTATTGGAGAATTTGCCGCCGGCATGTAGACGAGTGAGAATGACTTCTACTCCGCTAATGCCTTCCTCAGGATGCGTATCAACCGGCATACCGCGCCCATTGTCGCGTACAGTTAAAGAGCCATCGGCGTGTAAAACGACATCAATGCGCTTGGCATATCCCGCTATAGCTTCATCGACACTATTATCTATAACTTCTTGTGCTAAATGATTAGGCCGAGTTGTGTCCGTGTACATGCCTGGGCGTTTACGCACGGGATCGAGCCCGGTTAAGACTTCAATATCGGCGGCATCGTAATTTTTGGTCATAAGCGTTTAAAATCAATATAGATCGGAATAGTTTTTGCGTATATGCCCCCTCATTTCTGCTAAACCTAATAAATGCGCCGCCTCACCAACCCAATGTGTATGAATAGCGGCATGTTCACGGTAAACCGTCCTTCGGGAGTGAATATTATTTTTTATTGAATATCAACCAATTAGTCTTATCAGCAAAATTTATTCCGATCGGTATTGGTTTAGAATAGTTTGATCTACAATAATCTGAGTACCAGACAGAAAATGGGGTGGTGCTGTCACCACCTGTTTTTGCGTGATGTTTGAATAATAGGCTATATTTTCAATAAATTACAAGTGGATTGTAAAAACGACTGTGCCCGACACCAAAGAATATAGTCCATAAAAATATTAATAACTATTAACATCTATTTGACTTGGTTTGAAGTCAACAAAAATCAATACATTAAGGGGTACGGGATATTTTATAACTTCACTTAAAAAAAAACTTGACATTGATAAAAATGTCAAGTCTATTTGATATGGATTGAGAGTGGTTAGCCTTTGCAAGTAAAAAAAATGGGTTGTCAGCAAAGTACGCTGAAGCGAAAGCGAGGGGATAATGGGTTGATCGTTCCCGTGTTCTGATTTATTAACATTTGTTAATAGATGTTAATACTTAACAACAGAATTGCGATCTAATGATTTTTATAGCATAGAAGCGTAGAAATTCTCGCTCCATTCTTGGCTATCAAGTACGATAGGTATAATGAGAGTACAACTTCTTTTAGGAATAAACGGATTTTTTCTCGCAGGATGTGCCCTTGGTAAATATTTAGGCGTATTTTCGAGGCGTTATTCATTTTCACCCGCATCTGTACGTTCCGTATATAGTCGGCCCAAAAATATTGATAACTATTGATATTGGCTGGACATTATCTCAAAAAAATTGACATTTTTTTATTTTTAAAGTCTCGTTATAAACGCTTGAGGTGGTTAGCCTTCCACGTCAAAAAAATGGACTCTCAAGCATTCAAGTAACCCTTAGTTCTCATTAGGCGAGGGGATAAAGGGCTGATACTCCCTTATTCATAATTGTTGAAAGACATACTCCATAAAGGTAAGCATGTCAATAATTATCAATAAAATTGTTATCTGACACCAGAAATGGTCAGCAAGGCGCGCGAAAACACAGCGGGCTTAAAAAACGTCGAATTTCGGCTGGGCGAGATCGAAAACCTGCCCGTTGCCGATAACACCATCGACGTGATTATCTCCAATTGCGTTATCAACCTTTCACCTGAAAAACAGAAAGTTTTTAATGAGGCCTTTCGTGTTTTGAAATCGGGGGGGCGCTTGGCTATATCAGATATTGTTGCAACGGCAACACTGCCCGACGAACTACAAAATGATCTTGTCTTTCATAGCGGGTGCATGTCTGGCGCAAATCAACCAATCTTCAAACGTGTATAAGGATGCAACCAATCCAATATCCCCTCGCCGACCTTCTTGATTAATTCCGAGAAGGAAAACTTAGGGTTACTTTTTTTTAAAATATTGTACGCACCGTTCGCGTCAGCATTGACAGCCGTGCCGTTTTGTGAACGGTATAAGCCCCGTTTAACTCGTTTGCCACTAAATGTATGTGTTTTGTTAGGCTCGTATTTCTTAGGCAGAACATCACCATCAACAAAACTCGCTTTTGAAGTGTAACTCTCATTTGTGACCTCTAGCATGATGCCATGTAACTCAAGCTTATAGCGTAATTTGTCTATAAACTGACCGAGAGATAAGTTCACGAAGTTTTGATTAGTCTTTTTACCCAAGTTGATTTGATTAAGTGATTTAGTTATATCACCCACCACCACCTTAGAAATACCTTGTTCCACACAAATATCAGTGATTCGGCGAGTCGCCTTGTGTAAATAGTCAGCAATTCTTGCATTACGCTTATCAGTCAAGCGTTGTAACCGGTTTGACCATTTACGGTTACGAGTCTTTTTTAAGTGCGATTGAAATTTCCA
>NBMI01000071.1 GCA_002085445.1 Candidatus Parabeggiatoa sp. nov. 2 | reverse complement strand
TATCTAAGCAAAGAAATCCTTGCTTATATGCAATCCTTGTTTTTAATAAGGGATTTTAGAAACGAGCGTGAAATAACCTTAGTCAAGTTTTTGTTCTCAATAGCATTTGCTGATTGAATCGCTTTGTTATTTCGATAACTACAAGGATTGTATCTAATAAGGGATTTTAATAATTTTTATCGAATTTGTTCATTCTCTTATCTAAGCGAAGAAATCCTTTTTTATATACAATCCTTGTCGATAGCTAAAATTTTATCGAATTTGTTCATTCTCTTATCTAAGCGAAGAAATCCTTTTTTATATACAATCCTTGTCGATAGCTAAAATTTTATCGAATTTGTTCATTTTATTATCTAAGCGAAGAAATCCTTTTTTATATACAATCCTTGTAGTCCAAGGGCACTCAAAAATGCCTCGAAAAAATCCGTTTATCCCTCAAATCCGTTGTACTTTCAGTATAGCAATGAAATTTCCACCATGCAGATCTGTTACACAGATTCCTTAGAGAAAGTGCCAGCCGACGCTTGGAATGCTGTCTCTGGCATTGATAATCCTTTTGTACGCCATGAGTTTTTGGTGGCTTTAGAGCGACATGACTGTTTACTTCCTTACGGGTGGCAACCGATACATGTTTTGGTGCATGACAATCATCAATTAGTTGGTGCTTTGCCGTTGTATATTAAAACCAATTCTCGTGGTGAATTTGTGTTTGATTGGGCGTGGGCTGACGCTTATGAGCGGATGATGGGTAAAAATTATTATCCCAAATTGGTTTGCTCGGTGCCTTATACGCCAGTAACAGGGCCGCGTTTATTAATCGCGCCGCATGTTGAGCGTGCCAGCGTCGCCGCGGCGCTGACTGGCGGCGCACAAGCCGTCGCAAAAAAATTGCAAGTGTCTTCGTTACATTATTTGTTTAGCAATGAAATCGATACGCCATTTTTGCGACAACAGCCAGGCTTAATGGCGCGGATGGGTTATCAGTTTCATTGGGATAATCGCGGTTATAGCGATTTTGCGGATTATTTGGATCGTTTTAAGTCAAAAAAGCGCCAGCAAATTCGTCGAGAGCGCCGGGATGCCCAGAGTTGTGGTGCGACAATAGAAATGTTGGACGGTTATCAGGCAACGGCGGAGCATTGGGCGATTTTCCATGATTTTTATAGTTCGACGTTTTTGCGTAAATTCAATGTGCCGGCCCTATCCTTGAATTTTTTTAAGGCTATCGCTAAGTCTATGCCAGAGGCGATTGTGTTGGTGATGGCGCATCTTGACGGCCGCTATGTCGCTGGCGCGTTTAATCTACGCGGCACAGATACGTTATATGGCCGATATTGGGGCTGTGGCGAACATTTTCGTCATTTGCATTTTGAAGTTTGCTACTATCAGACTTTAGAGTTTTGTATAGAGTATGGTTTACAGCGTTTTGAGGCGGGTGCCCAAGGAGAACATAAAATCAGTCGGGGATTTTTGCCGAAGGCCACTTGGTCAGTACATTGGTTGGCTCAGCCGGCATTTGCCCTTGTCATTAATCAATTTATTGACCAAGAAACGGTTGCCATACATGAATATATAGAGGAATTGAAAACGCATTCTCCTTTTAAGGGTAAAGGGGGAAGGGCTAGAATAAAGCAAGATTAGCAATGACCAACTCAGCCTGTTGCTTGGTCGAGGCAAAAGTTTTTTGAAGCAAAAGTTTTGCCTCGAAGCTTATGCGAATGATTTTTGAGCTAAAGCAAGTTCCTTGATTAGCAACTATTTGGGCACCGAATTCTTATTAACGTGAATTATACTTTAATTTTAAATAAGTTATATAAATTTGATACGAATCAAGTGTTTGACAATAATTAATTGATAAAAAAAACTTTTTTGACGATTAAACCCTTAACATTAATACGTCAATAACCTGAAAATTGTGGGCCATAGAATGAAATGAGCCAGTCAATGTTTTTTTAACTGATTGATTTAAAAGTCATTATAAATAACTATTTGATAGAATTAATAATTCTATAACTCACTGATATTTAAAGTCGAGCTCACGTTAAAAGATTATCCAACTCAAGAACTTAAATTGATTTATAATTTGTTACAGGAGTCCAAACTTTAGTTTGGCAGTGCCAGGAAGGCCGGAGTCCAAACTTTAGTTTGGCAGTGCCAAGTTAAAACTGGCCTGTTACCTGTCAATAGAACATTGGCAGAGTACTATAGATATTCAGATAATTATTTAGTCCCCTTTAGGGGACTTAAGCTTTCGGCTGTTTTGAAATTATTTATCTGAAAAACTATAGTACCAGTCGTTCTAAAACCCTTTAAATATTTATGATTAAATGGCTAAAGCCAATATTGCTCCTAAACGAATTATAGATATTTAGATAATTATTTAGTCATTGGACGGAGGTTGCCAAACTAAAGTTTGGACTCCTGATCACTGATAACTGATAACTGAAAATCACTGATCACTGTTCACTGAAAAACTGATCATTGATAGAAAAACTGATAACTGAAAAGATATGCGTCGTCCCTATTGGATTCCTCGTAATGCCAGTCCTAACGATTTTCCGCCCTTAGAAGCGGCCTTGGAGCATCCCGATGGTTTGTTGGCTGTCGGTGGTGATTTAACAGCTAACCGTATCATTGTAGCGTACCGCCTTGGCATTTTTCCTTGGTATAACGATGATGATCCTATTTTATGGTGGTCCCCCGCTCAACGAATGGTGTTGTTTCCTGAGTGTCTTTCTGTGTCACGGAGCTTGCGTAAAACGATTCGCAAAAATAAGTTTACTGTGACGATGGATCAGAATTTTCGGGAAGTGATTGAGGAATGTGCATGCCTTCGTCGCAAGCAAGATGGCACTTGGATTACGGATGAAATGCGAGAGGCTTATTGCCAATTGCATGATTATGGTTTTGCACATTCGGTAGAGTCTTGGTATGAAGGGCGTTTAGTTGGGGGCTTGTATGGTGTTGCCTTGGGCAAAGTGTTTTTTGGCGAATCTATGTTTAGCCGTGAGACTGATGCTTCTAAGGTGGCCTTTGCACACTTTGTTTGGCAATTGCAACGTTGGGGCTATGAGTTGATTGATTGTCAAATGCGTACTAACCATTTGCAAAGTTTGGGGGCGGTGGAAATTCCGCGTCAACAATATCGCGCTTTATTGGACCGTTTATGTGAAGTGCCCGGACATGCCGGCGCGTGGCAATTTGACACCGAAGAGATTCTGAGGCCATGAATAACCGTATCAATTTTAATGTATATGAAACCTCTCCGCATGACTGTAATTATTTGCCAAATCGCTTGGCGACGACTGTATTTGTAGATCCCTATTTTCGTAAAAAGATATCGTTATATGATAAGTTATCTCAACAGGGTTTTAGACGTAGCGGTGAACATATCTATCGTCCTCAGTGTCAAGGATGTAATGCCTGTATAGCGGTACGTGTGCCAGTTAAACAGTTTGTACCCCGTCGTAGCCAGCGGCGCACATGGCAGAGAAATCAAGATTTGATTGTATCAGCGGCCGCCCCCAAATTTAACCCGCGACATTTTGAACTCTATTGTCGCTATCTGGCGGCTCGTCATGAGGGCGATGGCATGGACAATCCCACTAAAAATAGCTACATGGATTTTCTGACGAGTACTTGGTCAAATACGGTATTTTATGAATTTAGTGTTAAAAAACAATTACTTGCCGTTGCGGTTGTTGATCATCTTGAAAAAGGGCTATCGGCCATGTACACCTTTTTTGATCCTGATTACTCGGCGCGTAGTTTAGGTGTGTATGCAGTTTTATGGGAAATAGAAGAAGTTAAACGTTTGAACCTTGATTGGCTTTATTTGGGCTATTGGGTAAAAGACTGTCGGAAAATGAGTTATAAAACGGAGTATCAGCCGCTAGAGTATTTTTATCAAGGGACATGGCTACGGGCTAAGGGGTAATTGGTGGGGTGGTGAAAATTGTTAACAATTAATGATTAATGATTAATGATTAATGATTAATGATTAATGATTAATGATTTAAATGATATTTAGTTTTTTAAAATAATAAAACTGAAGCGGAATAAAAATGGGATCAAGTTTTAGAACTCGTTGGAACCTCCTTTTCACTACCCCAGTTTGGCTCCTGAAAACCTCCAAGGATTTCAAAATATTGGAGGTTTAAATCGGGCCACAATTTTGACCATTGAGAAATAATATTTTTCCAAAAAATAGGATTTCTTGGCTCTGGAACTCATGGCCCTCTCTGCTTCAGGCTTTGAATTGTAGTAAAATAAGTTTGTAGTTGGAAAACACATCCGATGTTTGCTAAACATCGGATGTGTTAATAACACTCATTTAAACGGCGATTAAAAGGAACCAAAACCTGCGTATTTTGCTTATATCAACCGCGTACAATGGTTTGACACAACGCGCTCACTTGGAACTCAGTGCATTAGGACACGAGGTTTCCATCGAATTGTCTTTGAGCGGTGAGATAATGAGAGAAGGGATTGCCTTATTTAAGCCAGACTTGATCATTTGCCCGTTTTTGAAAGACAAAATACCAGATGATATCTGGCAGAACCATGTTTGCATCATCATCCATCCCGGGATTAAGGGCGATCGGGGCCCCTCGTCTATGGATTGGGCAATGAAGGATGGTGTAGAGGAATGGGGCGTGACGGCACTACAAGCGGCTGCGGTTATGGATGCCGGCGATATTTGGGCCTCGGCCACTTTCAAGAGAAGGCCCGTTAACAAAGCCCGCATGTACAGACACGAGATAATGAAAGCGGGTATTGAGGTGATTTTGGAAACCGTTAAGCGGTTTGAAAGTGGCATTTATTTGCCGGAACCGCTTGATTACACTCACGAAGATGTCAAGGGTAAGTTACGCCCTTTGATGACTCAAAAGGAGAGACGGATTGATTGGCAAACTGACGATGTTGATACCATCATCAAAAAAATATACTCCGCTGACAATCAACCGGGTGTACTAGACAGCTTTTTTGACGAGGAATATTATCTTTATGGGGTTCACCGCGAAGGCAGATTATTGGGCAATCCGGGTGAGATTGTTGCCATACGGCATGGCGCAATTTGTCGGGCCGCAATAGATGGCGCTGTGTGGATAACGCATCTGAGAAAAAAAGACACGCCGACTGAGACTTTTGCAACAACGGTCTTGGGATTGGGTGATATTCTGAAAGATGTGCCGGTGAAGAAGAAACCTACCGTGGCACCCAAGAAGTACTTCAAGTTGCCGGCAACGATGGTATTGGGAGATAGCTTAAAAGACGTGCCTGAGTATCCTCTTGACGTGCTTTGCGGCTGTGCGACAACAAATTACAACGATCTTTATGCGGGTGTGAGCAAAACCTATCACGAAATGTGGTATAAAGAAGAAAATGGTGTAGGCCATCTGGCCTTTGACTTTTACAATGGTGCAATGGATACCGAAAAGTGCCAGCGGTTGAAGGAAGCCTATTTGGCCGCCTGTCAACGTCCCACCAAGGTGATTGTTTTGTCGTGCGGCATGGACTTTTGGTCAAACGGAATTCATCTCAATGTCATAGAGGCGGCCGAAAATCCAGCCGATGAGGCTTGGCATAATATCAACGCCATCAACGATCTTATTTATGAAATCATCACCACAAAGACGCATCTTGTCATCTCAGCTATGTTAGGCAACGCAGCGGCAGGTGGACTGATTATGGCGTTGGCTGCTGACTACGTGTACGCACGCGGTGGCCTGGTTTTGAACCCACATTACAAGACGATGGGCTTGTATGGATCCGAATATTGGACGTATTTGCTGCCCAGACGGGTAGGCGAAGAAAAGGCCATTGAATTGACAGAGAATTGTATGCAAATTAGCACTCAAGAGGCCAAAAAGATTGGCTTGATTGATGGGATTGTCTATAGTGATGGGTATGACTTTCATAGGCATATTACCCAACTTGCCGAGCGATTGGCTCACAGTCCGGATTACGACGAGCAACTGCGACAAAAGTCAGAAGAGCGAACCTGCGATGAACAGAAAAAACCACTGGCGCAATATCGGGCTGAAGAGTTGGCCGAAATGAGAAAGTGTTTCTACGATCCAAACCATATTTATCCTCAAGCCTGCGCCAATTTTGATACGGCACGTTACGAGTTCGTGCATAAAATTCGTTCCACCGCCACACCATCGCGTTTGGCTAAACACCGTCCGGAAAATAGTTGTTCATAGTTTTTTCACCAAACTTTAGTTTGACAGGAGTCCAAACAGTCGTCCAAACGTTAGCTTGGCAGAGTAGTGATACGCGGGCCCTGTTATTGACCTATTTTTTGGCGGGTTTTTGGACTCAATATTTTGAGGGCCATAAAATGTTTTCAAATTAAGTTATGGCCCTCTGTCGTGCTTTATTATTGATACTTTTTGTAGGTGTTTTGTTGCTTAACTTAATGGCATTGAAGTATAACTACGCAAAGCAACGTTCATGGTTAATGAAAAGCTAATCAATAACTTATTGTTTTTTATGGGTGTGTCCCACTTATCCTACAGACTTTGAATTGTCTTGCCGCTCAATTGGTAAGGTTTCCCGGTTTTCTTTCTAGATGTTAATAGAGATTTTCAGATAATTATTTACTCATGTTACGCACTCAGCTTCCACAAGCCTTGGGATAAATCCCAAGGCTAAAAGCGTCCAGGAACCTAAAGGTGACTAAAACCTTTATCGGGCGTTTTCCGATTCAATTAAGTACTTGCATTATCGCATTGCGTAATGTTTTATTCAGCGGAAATCGGGGTAGTGCTAAGGAATTAAAGTTCCGTTTATTCAAACTACAGTGCTATATTAATTAGTTTTAGCTTTCTAACGCGCTTAGTTTTGGGATTTATCCCAAGGCTTGGAAGTTCAGTGCGTAACATCAGTTATTTAGTCCCCTTCAGGGGACTTTCGCTTTCAGACTGCCAAATTTTCTGAAAATCTATAGCTTTTGTTAATGGCTTACCATACCAAGGTGTCTAAAACCTTTTGGTTTTTTTAGGGCCAGGTTGGCGAATTGATTTGATTGAAGGCCCTATCGATAAAAACTTCTGAAAGGACAAGTGGGACACACTCTTTTTTATACCAGGAACAAAAACGGGATCAAACGAAGTAACTTCCGCAAGCGAGAGCACTTTTTACTTAAAAGAGAACCTGAGTCAAGCACCACCCCAGAGCCGAGCGGTTACAACGCTAATGACGACAGAGCCGAGCGGTATTCCAATTTGATGAAAGCAACTCGATTTAAATCAGAAAAATGACAGCAAAATTATTAGATGGTAAAGCCATTGCTGCACAACGACGCCAGAAAGTGCAACAACAAGTGCAAGCTCGTATTGAGCAAGGATTGCGCCCACCTGGTTTAGCGGTGGTACTGGTAGGTAATGATGTCGCCTCACAAATCTATGTACGCAACAAACGCAACGCTTGTAAAGAAGTCGGTATTATTTCAAAATCCTTTGATTTACCCGAAAATACCTCGCTGGAAGAACTGTTGGCGCTACTTGATAAACTCAATGACGATGTTGAAATTGATGGCATTTTGGTGCAACTGCCCTTGCCTGAACAGATTGATAGTGACTTAGTCATTGAACGTATTCTTCCACACAAAGATGTTGACGGATTTCATCCCTACAATGTTGGTCGATTGACATTGCAGATGCCGCTGTTACATTCTTGTACTTCTAAGGGTGTCTTGACTTTGTTAGCTCACACAGGCCTCAACCTCACCGGTTTAGACGCGGTGGTTGTTGGACAATCAAATGTCGTCGGCCGTCCGATAACCTTGGAATTATTAGAGGCCAATTGCACGGTGATGGCTTGTCACAAATATACTCGCAATCTCGCAAAAAAAGTACGAAAGGCCGATATTGTCGTAGCGGCCGTCGGTAAGCCTTATTTGATTCCGGGCGATTGGATTAAGCCGGGGGCCATTGTCATTGATGTGGGCATTAATCGACTTGATGATGGTCGATTGGTGGGCGATGTCGATTTTGCAACGGCTTCACAGCATGCCAGTTGGATTACACCGGTTCCAGGCGGCGTTGGGCCTATGACGGTAGCCAGTTTGTTGGAAAATACTTTGCAAGCGGCCCAAAACCTTTCTAATAATTAATACAAACCTGACAGGTTTTTAAAACCTGTCAGGTTTAGTTTCGGTAGGTAACAACTAATGGAAAACGAACAAGACAACGTACCAGACTTACTTTCGCGTTTTAAAACATTACTGAAAGTAGGCGTTGCTCTGTCGGCCGAAAAGGACGGAACGCGGCTGTTGGAAATGATACTGAAAGAGGCAAAACGCATTGCCTTCGCCGATGGTGGCACTTTATACACGCGCACTGATGATAATAAACTCAAATTTGAAATCATGCTGAGCGACACTCTGAAAATCCACACTGGCGGAACCAGTGGTGTGCCCGTGATTTTGCCCTCGTTACTCTTATACAACAAAAAGGGCGAACCCAATTTAGATAAGGTTGCAGTGTGTGCAGCGATTCGCGGTGAAACTATCAATATTCCAGACGCTTACACCAATACAGAATTTGAATTTTCTGGTACGCGAGCTTTTGATAAACAAACCGGTTATCGTTCCCAATCGTTCCTGACGGTGCCCATGAAAAATCACGATGGCGAGATGATTGGTGTCTTACAATTGATCAATGCCTTGGATCCTGTCACTGGGGAAATTGGTGTTTTTGGAAGCTCTGAGCAAGAATTAGTCGAATCACTGGCCTCACAAGCGGCTGTCGCCTTAATTAATCAGCGATTACTAGAAGAACAACGCAGTTTGTTTGAATCCCTGATTGAATTGATTGCCACCGCCATTGACGAAAAATCTCCCTACACTGGCGGACACTGTCGGCGTGTGCCGGAATTAACCATGATGCTTGCGGAAGCGGCGGCTGAAACCAAAGTAGGCCCTTTGAAAGAGTTCACGCTGACGGAAGAGGACCGCTACGAATTAAAAGTTGCCGGCTGGTTGCATGATTGTGGGAAAATTACCATTCCCGAATACGTCATAGACAAATCCAGCAAACTCGAAACTCTCTTTGATCGCATTCATCTCATAGACACCCGTTTTGAAGTACTCAAACGTGATGCGGAAATTGCCATGTTACGTGAACAACTGGCCGCACAAGCACGAGGCGAAACGATAGAGGAAGAGGCCATGGATGCCAAGTTAGCACAACAAATTGAGACTTTGAACGACGAGCGTGAATTTATCCGCTACTGCAATATTGGTAGAGAACACATGTCTTATGCGCTCAAAGAACGTGTGCTACGCATTGCCCAACACCGCTGGGTAACGCCAGAAGGCAAAGAAGATTACTTTTTATCAGAAGAGGAAGTCGATAATCTGAATATCAGCAGAGGCACTTTGACGACTGAAGAACGCAAAATCATCAACTCTCACATTGATGCCACCATATCCATGCTTGAAGCCCTACCCTATCCTAAATATCTTCAGCGTGTGCCCGAATATGCCGGCGGACACCATGAACATATGGATGGTTCCGGTTATCCCAAAGGACTCACTCGTGAACAAATGTCGATACCGGCGAGAGTGATGGGAATTGCGGATATTTTTGAAGCACTGACGGCGAAAGATCGTCCCTATAAAAAACCGATGCATTTATCTCAAGCGCTAGCTATTTTAGGCCAAGCGAAACAAGATAGTCACATTGATCCGGATTTATTTGATGTTTTTATCCATGAAAAAGTTTATTTGCGATATGCCGAAAAATTTTTAGCGCCACAACAGATTGATGAAGTCGATGTGACAAAATTGCCCGGTTATAAATCCTTAATTTAATAAAGTACAAGGATCGCTAAGTACTCATGATTCATCGTACAAGGATCGCTGAGTATTCCTTACTCATCGTACAAGGATCGCTAACTATTTTCACTCATCGTATCAGGCCAAAAAATTATTTCATTAATAAATTCAACCTGTTAAGTGTTATTACGTCAATAGGACTTCAATAGGACTTGTTATTTAGGCCGCTAACATGTATCATACGCGCTCTTTTTTTGGAGAGGTACCGAAGCGGTCATACCGGCACCGACTCGAAATCGGTTGGTCTCTAACGGGGCACGCGGGTTCGAATCCCGCCCTCTCCGCCGTTATTCAGTGATCAGTGTTCAGTGATCAGTGATCATAGAAAATCAGCCCTTTTCCCTTTAAATTTTCTCTTTCCCCTTTTCCCTGGTTCGTTTCGCTAATGTCTGTCAAGATACCGACATAAGTAGGTACGCATAAATCTTTTAACATTATTGGTGACGGTTTGTAGTAGTCGCTTTAGCGACTCACAAGCCGCTCGTTATGTTAAAAGATTTATTACTTGGCACTGGGATCGTTGAATGGGATTGATTCAGGACTTGTTATTTGGGCCGCTAATACGTATTATACGGAACGTACTTCAAATCTGTGAAAATGACATGCCGGAACTAAAAATAAAATTCCTAGCCAAATTATCTACTTACCATTGATTTTTGATTTAATCATTTTTCATTTTTCATTTTTCATTAATAACTTACCATTGATTTAATCAGTTTTCAGTTTTCAGTTTTCATTTTTCATTAATATATACGCGTTCCTTTTGGAGAGGTACCGAAGTGGTCATACCGGCACCGACTTGAAATCGGTTGGTCTCTAACGGGGCACGCGGGTTCGAATCCCGCCCTCTCCGCCATTTTTCAGTGATCAGTAATCAGTGAACAGTGATCAAGTTTTTAGAAATTCCTCCCTTTTCCCTTTCAATTTCCTCTTTCCCATTTTCCTTTGTTCGTTTCGCTAATGTCTGTCAAGATACCCACGTAGCCCATAATTTTGCCATCAGGTGTTGGCTGAGCAACGATTTCAGCGGCTACCCAGATAATTGTGCCATCTCTATGAAGAAAACGGAGTTGTGATTTAAAGGTTTGATGATTATCTAGGATTTCATGCCATTGCGTGATGATTTTTTTCCTGTCATCTGGATGTACTGCCTTAATCCATCCCTTTCCTTTCGCCTCTGCTGCGGTTAGCCCCGTCATGTCAACACCTTTTTTGTTGATACAACTATTGCGTCCGTACGCATCCGTACAAAAAATTCCCACCGGTGCGAATTCCATCAGCATTTGTAGTTGCTGCTGACTTTTGCCAAGTCGCGTAAAAACCCGTCTTAATAAAAATAGAGTCTAATAAAATATCCGCTTATGTTGACAATATAGACAAAAGTCTATATCATGCCACCATGAAAGCAAAAAACGTTTTAAAATTAGCAAACATTAGCCGAAGGCACTTATCAAGGCTAGTCAAGCAAGGTAAAATTCGAGTCATAGTCAAGCCTTCAGGTCAATATGACTACAACCCTGATGATGTTTATCAGTACATTGGTAAAACCCGTAAAAATTTAAACATTATTTATGCGCGAGTTTCAACCCCTAAACAAAAAGCTGATTTAATACGACAAATTGAAACGCTTGAAGCTTTTTGTTTAGCGCAAGGTATAAAAATTGATCAGGTTTTTTCTGATATTGCCAGTGGCATCAACTTTGAAAAACGAAAACCTTTTTTTTCCTTACTATATTTAGTGCTTGAAGGCCAGGTTGAAAAAGTTTTCATAAACAAAGACCGATTAAGTCGAGTAGGATTTAGTTTATTTAAACACCTATTTCTAAAATTTGGAACCGAAATTATTGTGGCCAACGGCTATTCTAACGAAAAATGAGATAGCGAAGAGATCATGACTGAAATCATAACATTAATTCATTGTTTTTCAATGAAACACTACTCAAAAAGGCGCGTCAAACGTGCTATCGAGGTGCTAAATGCTCGCCTTCCAAACCAAGATTAAAGGTTTAAAAAAGCCCCAATTTGAGCGACTAAAAGAACTCACTCATCACGCCAAAAACCTCTACAACCAAACATTGTGGACATTGCGGCAAGCTTTTGAAGCAACAGGGCGATATTTTTCCTATCCTCAAATGGATAAAGTAATGAAGCAAGTTACCAACCTAGAGGGTGAAATCAACTACAAATTATTGAAAGCCAAAGTAGCTCAACAAACGTTACGTAGGCTTGATAAAAACTTCAAGTCCTTTTTTAGTTGTCATCAGGACTTCCAGACAAATCCTAGCAAGTACAAGGGCAAACCCAAGCCGCCTAAGTACAAACCAGAAAAGCATGACAATCTGATTTTTGATTACCAAGCATTCCGAATTAAAGGAAGGTTTATTATTGAAAAAGGTATTGAAATCAACGGAAAAACCTTTCCAACAGGTGAATTTATTCGATATGAGCAAGTTGTCATGTTAGAAAAGGGTTTGGAAATACAAGTCCCCAAACAATTGTGGGACAAACAAATAAAGATCGTTCCAATTATTCCTAAACACAAGAGCTTCCATGCTGTCTTTGTTTATGAAGAAAATCCTGCTGACTTCGTTCAGGTAACTAAAACTGATCAAGTTATGTCCATTGACTTAGGCTTAAATAACCTGGCTACTTGCGTTACCAATGGCGTTGTTGAGCCTTTCATTATTGATGGTAGGAGGCTGAAGTCCGTCAATGCTTACTATAATAAGCGAAAGGCGAAAATGCAATCTAAACTATCGATGCGGGGGAAAAAATGGGAGCAAAGCGTTGCAAGGTTTAACTAACAAGCGCAATGCTGTGGTGAATGACTATATGCATAAAGCAACCTCAATTGTTGTTAAAACATGTGTCAAGCATGGCATATCTAAGGTTGTTGTTGGTGATGTTGTTAAGTCGCTAAATGGTATCAATTTGGGCCAAAAAACCAATCAAAACTTTGTTAATTTATCTTTAGGCCAATTTGTAGATGTACTGAGCTACAAACTTGGGTCACACGGTATCTCCCTTATGGTGACAGACGAGAGCTATACGAGCAAAGCTAGTTTTGTTGATGGTGATAAGATGCCTAAGCGGTACAATCCAAAAGCTAAACAAAAACGCACATTTAGTGGTAAAAGAGTTAAACGTGGACTTTATAAATCCAGCGATGAAACACTCTTGAACGCTGACGCGAACGGCGCATACAACATCTTGCGAAAAAATGATTCTGACTTTTCCTTTTCTAAATTGGCAAAAAAGGTAGGTGCAAGGGTCAAAGAATGGTTGCACCCATGCATACGAATACACCCTTTGCCAACCAGGAGAGAACAAGTTTTCATTGATTTTAAAAGTCATAGAATAAGCAAACCAAAAAGTAAGCTTAGCTTCCATTAGGCGAATGTATCAAGGGCTGATACCTCCCTTATACACAGATGTGTGATATGTCTGCCTCATTACGTGGATATGTCCATGTTTGTCTATAAAATTGCTATCTTAAGTAATACAACACTATAAAATAAGCGGCCAAGCGCAACAAATGCCAAAATCCCCAAGTCGCATTCCAAACATTCCATAAATGGGCAAACTGAAATAAGCCGGTTGCCATTCCAAGCAGTTCGCATTATACACCAAAACCACAAAATTAAAATCATGCAAAAGTTTCGCGGAGCGAAACTTTTGCGTGAAAAATATATTGACAGACAATAATTATTTGTAATAAAATGCACGTCGGAACTTAGGGAAGTTCAAGAAGGCAGGTATTAGCGGTTCAGTATGAAATGTTATACGGGTCTTACCTAGACTTATAATTAACATAAGATTAGCTTCAAAA
>NBMI01000070.1 GCA_002085445.1 Candidatus Parabeggiatoa sp. nov. 2 | reverse complement strand
AATCTTTTTAGGGCCTCTGTGCAGCGTATGATGTATTGTAATATTCGTTCTTTGGTGACGAGATCACAGGCTTGTCGGAGCGAAACATGGCGCGATAGGAAAAAAACGCGCATTCCTCTGACTTCAAAAACTTCTCTAGCCATTGCTAATTTGACGGCCTTTTCGATGTAGTCATAGGCGGCTTGTCCGCACATGGCTTGGACAGTGCCGATTTGTAATTGTGATAAGTCGAAGTTTTTGAGGTCAATTAAGTCAATGGTGCCGAGTTGGTATTTGCCTTCGGCGGGTTTTTCAATGATATTTAGTTCGGCCGTTAGGTTGCAAATCGTTAACGCGTTGGCAATGACGTTTTTGTCGCCAATCACTAGAGGTTGGCAAATTTCATAGATTTCTTTGTTTGCCAGCGATTTAATAATAATTTCTGGGCCGATACCGGCCGGATCACCTAGCGTGATGGCGATAATGGGTTTTTCATCGTTGACAGTCCTTGTGACAGGAGTACAAACTTGTTAAAAATATGGGTGGTGCTAAAAAATCCAAGGTATGGCCCTCAAACGGATGCTAATAGTCATACTAATATAGTGGTTAATATGAGTCCAAATAATGACAAGGATTGAATAATGCCGCGTCTCAATCTTTGTTGTTTTTCAGGCTAGAGGATTTATTCGCTGCTTTATCTCAATCTTTGTTGTTTGTATGGCTAGAGTTTATTTTGAATGTTGAAAATGGTTTTATGGCCCTCAAATCGGTGCTAATAGTCATACTAATATAGTGGTTAATATGAGTCCAAATAATGACAAGGATTTATTCGCCGCTTTATCCCAATCTTTGTTGTTTTTCAGGCTAGAGTTTATTTTGAATGTTGAAAACTTTTCAAACCGACTCCTTGCTAAAAAATCCGTTATTATAACGAATCCCTGTAGTTATACTTAGGCGCTAAAGCGCCTACTACAAACATAACGAATCCCTGTAGTTATACTTAGGCGCTAAAGCGCCTACTACAAACATAACGAATCCCTGTAGTTATACTTAGGCGCTAAAGCGCCTACTACAAACTGACTACTACAAACTTATAGATTAAGTCGCTGAAGCCATTCGTTTATCCCCGTAATTAGTTGTACTAATTCGTTAATCCGCGTAATTAGTTGTATTAATTCAATTATAGGCCCCCTATACTATCTTGGTTTTTGATACTAGGCATAGAATTTGCTTAACCCCATTCAATCCTCCTTAGGTTTTTTAGCCTCTCTTCTGCCCAGGTTGAGAGGCTTTTTTTTGTCCAAAAATAAAAAAAGCCCTGACGTATCAAACAAACATCAGGGCTTTTTTTTGAATGGCGTTCGTTTAACCGCGATTCTTAATCATTATCACCTCTAAAATCTTACTCCCAACTTCCTCAGAGACCTCCAAGACTTGTTGAAGTTCTTCCAACAAATCCTTTTCACTCTCCTCAATAACACCATCGGCAAGGGCAATATCAACCGCACAAGCAAAAGCGGTTTCCCGTAACTCATCAGGCAAACTGCTCTTAGCAATCGCCACCAAGCCACCGACACCTTCGTTTTGCAGCACAGTCACCAACTTCTTAAATAGATCAGACAGTTGCTTTTGACTGTAGCCGTCAAACATTCTCATTTGCAGCAGATAGGCAAACATGCCCTTGGCTTCCGTCTCATCAATCGAACCATCTACCGCGGAAGTCGCCAGAGCAATCGCTAAAAAGGCCTCTTGCTTACTGAAGGTATCAGAGGAAGAGGGTGGTTTGCTGGATGAAAAAAAGCCCATATTAATTTCTCCGTTATTGGTAATTGGTAATTGTGAAGGATTTTTCCGTCACCTATAGTGAGCACCGTCATAACTAGCTTGAATCTAACCGCGATTCTTAATCATCATCACTTGTAAAATCTGACTCCCAACTTCGTCAGAAACCTCCAAAACCTGTTGAAGTTCTTCCAACAAGGCCTTTTCACCGTCCTCAATAACGCCATCGGCAAGAGCAACATCAACGGCACAAGCAAAAGCGGTTTCCCGTAAGTCATCAGGCAAACTGCTTTTAGCAATAGCCACCAAGCCACCGACACCTTCGTTTTCCAGAACTTTTACCAGTTTTTTGAAGACGTCAGACATTTGGTCTTCATCGTAGTCGTCAAACATTCTCATTTGCAGCAAATAAGCGAAAATGCCCTTGGCTTCCTCCTCAACAATTTCTCCATCCGCAGCCGAAGTTGCCAACGCAATTGCTAAAAACGCTTCTTGTTGACTGAAAGTGTCAGAGGATGAAGGCGTTTTGGTGAAAGAAAAAAAACCCATCTGTATTTCTCCAGTGTTAGTTATGCGAATTAAGGGTTGAAAAATCCATTGAAACCTGGGGCGATGCCCTAGGCTTTAATAGCACGCCCTTGAAACCTGGGGCGATGCCCTAGGCTTTAATAACACGCCTTTGAAACCTGGGGCTTTCTTGCGGCTTTAATAACACGCCCCTTTGGGGCTAAAGCCCTTTGGTACGAATATCGATAATTAAGGGTTGAAAAATCCATTGAAACCTAGGGCGATGCCCCAGGCTTTAATAACACGCCCCTTTGGGCTAAAGCCCAAAGGGTACGAATATCGATCTAAAAATGAAGGCGTTTTGCAAGTCCCTCAATTATGAATGTTTTTGTTGCGTGTTGCGATTCAAAATGAACCATTCGCCATTCGCTCATTAGCAAAATGCAATAAAACCTTAAGAACGCCCGGTTGTACCACGCGCTCAAAGGCTTGTAACGCTTTTTCAAAGGGAAAGCGATAATCGATCAACAAAGTAGGGTCAACTAATCGTTTTTCAAGTAGGCGCAAAGCCGGGGCAAACGGGCCGCACCGTGAACCCACTAATGTCACTTCATCGACAACCAGGGCCGAAAAATTCACAGACATATCGCCCTTATAGGTACTTTTTAAGACTATCGTGCCACGCGGACGTACCGCTTGACGCGCCAAAGCAAAGCCTCCCGCTGAGCCAGTCGCTTCAATGATAATATCAAAAGTACGCTCTGGGACGGCATTTTCATCAAGCCACGCAATCTGACGTGCTGCTAGTAATTGGCGTTGCTTATCATGACGGGCGACGACTTGCAAATGACACCCCGTTAGCAGCAAAGTTTGAGCAATCAAATGTCCCAAACGGCCAGCCCCCACAACTAAAACGCGATCTGTCGGGCGGATTATCACCTGTTCCTGAATTTCCAAAGCGGCTGCCAAAGGCTCAGTAAAAACGGCCGCCTCATCTGGGATAGAATCTGGCACCGGGAAAAGATTTTTCAAGGGCAAACACAGATATTCAGCAAAAACACCGTCCCGATTGACAATGCCCAACACCGTGCGCCGCCCACAATGAGTCGGCTGTCCTCTCAAACAATTGTCACACGCGCCACAAGCGACATTGATTTCTCCAACCACTCGCTCTCCAACGCGCTCAGGCGCGTCTTGAGCTCGCTCAATTTCTCCGACAAATTCATGTCCTAAAATACCTGTGTAAGAATAATAGCCTTTTACCAACTCCAAATCCGTTGCACAAATCCCGGCAAGGCGAACACGCACAAGGGCTTCACCGTCAAGCGGCTTAGGAATGGGGACATTATCTCGATAACTCAACTGATTATTTTCTAGCCAAAGTGCTTGCATATTTACAAAATTCTAGGGGCGATGCCCCTGGTTATATTAATGTCGCACAAAATTCCAGGGGCGATGCCCCTGGCTATATTAATGTCGCACAAAATTCCAGGGGCGATGCCCCTGGCTATATTAATGTCGCCCCGTTGGGGCTTTTTTCTTAGCCCTGTAAGGGCGTGTTATTAAAGCCTTCTGATCGCCCCTGGGTTTCAAACAAAATTCCAGGGGCGATGCCCCTGGTTATATTAATGTCGCACAAAATTCCAGGGGCGATGCCCCTGGCTATATTAATGTCGCCCAAAATTCCAGGGGCGATGCCCCTGGCTATATTAATGTCGCCCCGTTGGGGCTTTTTTCTTAGCCCTGTAAGGGCGTGTTATTAAAGCCTGGGCATCGCCCCAGGATTTCAAACCAAATTCCAGGGGCGATGCCCCTGGCTATATTAATGTCGCCCCGTTGGGGCTTTTTTCTTAGCCCTGTAAGGGCGTGTTATTAAAGCCTTCTGATCGCCCCAGGATTCCAATTGATTTCAACGCGAGAGATTCAATCTATGCCAAGTAAAACTCGTATTCTTCTGTATTATTTTTTAATGTTCGTATTTAGTGTACTGTTTTTGGCGATTGCGGCCGAAATCATGGTACGACTATTGGTACCAAAAGAAACCTTTTGGCCTATCAGTAATATTTATCAAGCCGTTGATACGCCCGGTGTCAGTTACACACTGAAACCCAATTTTGAAGGCACAGCCTTTGGTGTTGACTTAAAAACCAATAGCTTAGGCTTTCGTGGGCCGGAATGGCAAATTAAAAAACCGAGCGGCACATTCAGAATTGTACTTATCGGAGACTCTCACGCTTTCGCTTACGGTGTCCCGTTTGAAGACAGTGTGGGAGAAAAACTGGCCGCTTTATTAAATGAGCGCGGTGGCGCTCACTATGAAGTCCTCAATTTTGCGGTAAGTGCCTATAACAGTCAACAAGAGTTAGCGGTGCTGCGCGAGTATGCTTTGCAATACGATCCCGATCTTGTTATCGTTATCGCGTCTAGCAACGATCATGATCCCACGCCGATAGTTGATCAAGAGGGCTGGTTATATGGTGGGTTCCGTACCACGACACCCCAGCCGCCGGCGATTGATGAATCCATTAAGAAAATTCAATCGGCCGAGGTTTCATGGTTAACCAAAAACAGTCATTTGTTGCTCTACCTCCACTTATTAAAAAAGAAATCTCAACTGGCTCAAGAAGCACAAGTACAACGGCACACGCCTACCAAGACAAGTTCGGCCGACAATTGCTGGCTGAGGCCTTTTCCATCAGGGCCGATTTCAGAACGACTGCACAACTCGGTTTATCTCCCCTTAAAAGCGATGATTCACGAAGCCAAAAAACGAGAGATTCCGATTATTATTGCGAACTTCAACGCGTTTCTGGATTACCGACAATTATTTGAAAAACTGTCCAAAGAAGAACAAGTGCCTACGCTAGAATTACTCGCCCTGTTCCAAGAAGCCTGTAGTTGGCAAGAATTGTTGGCGCAATTCGGCTTGGGTTGGAATGTTCACCTCAATGCCATCGCTCATCAACGTTGGGCCGTTGCTTTGGCTACTTTCAAAAAATTGTGAATTGGAGTCCAAGATTTATCTTGGACGTCAGAATTGTGAATTGTTAATTGTTAACTTCACCATAAGCCATTGGGACTACAGGGGGCAATGCCATTAAGTTAAGAATAAATCCAGACACGTTTTTAGTTAAAGGGCATTGCTACAGTTTGGCAAGGCATAAACTTTGTAGTGACTTTTTTTCTTCAGTGCGAGGGCCGTTTGGCAAGGCCCATTTGGCTGAAACTTGTCAAACTTGTCAAAATGAAATTTCATAAAAGCGCCTACTTGGATCCTCGGTGTTTTGCGGTCAATTTTTGTTAGTAAAGCGACCAAAATAAAAGGAACTGTACCACTACCTATCTGTCTATTAAGCACGACGATTATTTATCATAAGAGACTCTCGCAAAATAGAGCAATACTCACGATAATATTTAGATAACTTTTTGGCCTGTCTCATTTTCAAGGGATACCGACGCTTTTCAAATTTTTTTGTACACGCTAACAAGATAAGTGACTGTTTAATAAGCGTTAATTTAAGCTTATTTAATAAATAGTGCCTATCTCTTTATTTAAAACAGTCTTCGCTATAATACTAAACCCTATTTTTATAATGGTTAATACCAAAACATGCGCCTTTTCAGAAGGTCGATCCGGGCGAATTTTCGCCCTATTTTAGTAGAAATGATTGTTTTTATTGATTAACGATAATAGTTCGCCATTTTAATAAGATAAAATAGGCAATGGTTAGAAAATTTTCGGGGGTTATATATTTTTATAGTGATGATTTAATCATCACTAACTGATTGTTTTACAATCAAAAATGGCAGTTATATTTTAAATATACGGTCTAATACCTGTCATAAGACCTGGGGCGTTACCTCAGGTTATATTAATCTCGTACCAAAGGGGCTGACTTTAAAATCTGTATTAGCCCTTTCGGTATGTATTATTAAAGCCAGGGGCAACGCTCCTTCCGCCGGTGAAATTATTTTTCTGAACATCTATAGAGCTGAAAAAAATGCTTATCGACTTACCAATAACACGCCCCACTTATCAACTTGACGCCGCGGGTGTCCCTAAACATCAGCAATCGGTTGATATTATTGTCTGTGTGCATAATGCCCTCGCCGATGTTCAGCATTGTCTTGACTCAATTGCACAACACACCACGCCCGCCTATACTTTAATTATTGTTGATGATGGCAGTCGGACGGATACTCAAAACTATTTGCGCGACTATGCCAGCACTCACCCGATTAACTTATTAAGAAATGACAGCGCTTATGGCTATACCCGCGCCGCTAATCAAGGAATGTGGACGGCAAAGGGCGCGTATGTCATACTCTTAAATAGTGATACCATTGTGACACCACATTGGTTGGATCGCATGATTGCATGTGCGGAGTCTGACCCAAATATCGGTATGGTTGGGCCGTTGAGTAATACGGCCTCGTGGCAATCCATTCCAGAGATAGAACATCAAGGCGATTGGGCCGCCAATCCGTTGCCAACGGATATCAGCGTCACGCAAATGGCCGCGAGAGTAGCGGCGTGCTCGGCCCGTTTATATCCACGTTTGCCCTTTCTCAATGGTTTTTGTGTGTTAATAACCAGGCAAGTTATTGAAAAAATAGGTTATTTTGATGATGTCGCGTTTGCACAAGGCTATGGTGAAGAGAACGATTATTGTATACGCGCCCGTCAAGCCGGATGGGAGTTAGCGGTTGCCGACGATGTTTATATTTATCATGCCCAATCCAAAAGCTATTCCCATGAACGTCGTAAACAATTAGCCGAGCAGGGAATGAAGGCTTTAGCGCGTAAACATGGGCAAACCCTCATTGATGCTGGGGTTGAGATTTGTCGTCATAGCCGAGTGCTACAAGGCATCCGCATTCGTGCTAAAATTTTGCTGGAGCGTTGGAATTTGATCGGTCAAGCCCAATATTATTGGCGTGGCAAACGTGTGATTTTTGTCCTGCCGGTGATGGAAATTGGGGGCGGGGCTAATGTGATCATTAGCGAAGCCCGTGCTATGTTGCGAATGGGCGTTGATGTCTATATCCTGAATTTTTTGCATCATAAAACCGGGTTTGAGCAATGCTATCCCCAACTGGGTGTGCCAGTGATTTATGCGGCGGCCGATTTTGATATACCCAACATCTGTCGCGCTTTTGATGCCGTCATTGCTACCGCTAATAACTCGGTTGAATGGATTGCGCCGTTAGCCGAGATGCCCAATGCCCCAATCATTGCTTATTATATTCAGGATTTTGAACCCTATTTTTATGTTGACACCCCGGCTCATTATCGGTTATTTTGGCGTTATGCTTGGCTGCGTCGCCGCTTTGCGTCCTACTATTTTCGTACCGATAAGGAATTTCGCCACGCTTGGATTTCTTATTTGCGTATCCCTAACATGGTACGCTTTACAAAAACGCTCTGGAATAAAACCGAGGTCGAAAAGCAAATTAAGCGGCCTTGTAGCGTCATTGGGGCCAGTTATAATATTGACCTGTTTATGCCCCGTTTGGCGCGTTGCACAACCGCTACAGTGCGGATTAGTGGCATGATTCGCCCCTCAAGCAGTCGGCGCGGCGCATTACGCACACTGCGAGTGTTGCGTGACATTCAGCACACCTTTGCCGATAAGGTAGAAATTATTTTATTTGGGGCCGCCGATGATGACCCCCAATTTAGGGTCTTGCCACGCGATTTTAAATACCGTAATATTGGTATGTGTTCGCCAGAACAATTGGCCGGGTTATTTAATCAAGTTGATATATTCGTAGATTTTTCTAACTTTCAAGCGATGGGATTGACGGCAATGGAAGCCATGGCTTGTGGGGTGGCGGTGATTGTCCCAGAAACCGGCGGGACTAATAGCTTTGCCATCCATCAAAAAAATGCCCTCGTCATAGATACCTTTTCTCTAAAAGCCTGTTACACCGCGTTAAGCAAATTAGTAAATAATGATGAACAACGTCTTTCATTAATGGCCCAAGCGTGCAAAGATATGGCCCGTTTTTATCCAGAAGGCCCCGCCTATCGCATTTTGGATAGATTGTTTGGACATTAACCCACTTTTGATCAGGATTTTTTGATAAGGATTTTGAATGAGAGGTTAAAACCGTTAGAATTCAAAAATTGACATATAATGATGGCATAAAAACGGGATCGAACCGCGGGGGCATCTCGGCGATATTTTCTGAACGAAAGTACGAGACATTAACCTTCATGGCGAGTGGCGAGTGGCGAATGGCGAATGGCGAATGACCAATAAACTTATTATACTGAGACTTTGCACCGAGTATTTTGGGGCCGGCAAGAAAAAACCCCTACAAGTATGGATTTATTCTGGGGTGTGTGACGGTACTCAAACGAAGTAACGAGCTTTGCTACGATAAAAAAGCGCAACTTGTGCAGTTTAACAATTATCTATTCGCTATTACCCATTACCAATTACCTATTACCCATTCGCCATTGTTAGTTTCTTGACTTTTGTTTTTTGATGTGTTGTATTTAAGAACCGATGTGTTGCAATTATAGTCGGCCCAAAAATATTAATAACTATTAATATTGGCTGGACATTATCTCAAAAAACTTTACCTTTTGTTATTTTTAAAGTAACATAACGGTGCTTGAGGTGGTTAGCCTTTGCAAGTCAAAAAAATGGACTCTCAAGCATTAATGTTACCCTAAACGCTCATTAGGCGAGGGGATAAAGGGCAGATACTCATAATTGTTGAATAACCCATAAAGGTAAGCATGTCAAGAGTTATCAATAGAATTGCTATCTGTCTATAAAAAAGCTCAATCTCAATTCAGTTTGACTAATGGTTTCAAATTGAGTATTCTCACTAGCGTGAGTGTTTGAAATAGAAAAACTAATAGCCGCTTTCGATTTTACGCGCTTGACTTTTTGAAGTCATACTTAACTAATTAACTCGACGCTCTAGTGGGGCGGCGGCGGTGGTTGGTCTTACGCAAGCGATTCGTCAAGTCATAGAAACCCAGTTTATAACATTTACGAAACGGGGTGAATTGTCACCACACCATTTAGGCGCGTGGTCTGTTGGATGAAAGATATTTATTAATTTGAGTTTTGTACAAGGAGTGGAAACTTATGGCGAAATTTGCCTTTAAAAAGAAGGTGTTGCCTTCGGTCATGGCGGCCACGTTGGCCTCCGGCATGACCCTTAGTGGCAACGCCAATGCCATTAATATGGCCGAAAATGGTATCGGCCAAACGTTGTTAGGGCCGGTGTACTTAGTCGATTTTGGCTATACGACTAAGGTTTCTATCGTCAATACCAGAACCGATGTGGCTGTCAAAGCAAAAATAGTTATACGTTCTTCTAGGAATGGTACCGAGTTACTTGACTTTATTTGTTACCTGTCACCGGCCGATGTTTGTCGCTTTGAAATTCGCGAGATGGATGCTGATGGTGATGGGGACACCGAGGTGGTGATGTACTCTGATGACGATTCCATCAAGAGTCCGGTGCCGGTGGACGTTGGTGGTGTGCAACTGGTGGATTCGTTGGAAAAAAGTAGGAGTACCTTTGCGTCTATTCGGCCCGTCGCGCAACCCTTGTTTACCCACAACCTCCAGTCGAATGATACGGATCGGATGGGACACATTGAAGTGTTTGGTTTGTACGGGGTAAAAGGAATACTTACCGGGTACCGGCCGCGTATCAGTGGCGCTAACCGCGAACCTATACCGGTCTCCATCACGGTGACACGAGGCATGGCCAAGTTTGCGCTGGCACAAATCTTTGATACCCCGCGTTACCCGGAACATAACAACAGCAACTTATTTTGGCAACCGATAGTCCCTTTGGATGAGGCCAATCCACCCACTGAGCAACAAGAACGAAGTGCGGCGCCGACCTCCCCCTATTCGCCTCTTATCGATAGTAAGATCCGTTCTACGGAGCCGTCATGGATACAATTGACGGGTGAAGTGGAAATGGTCAATCCTGGTGTTGACCGTATTGGTTATCGTTTTCCCGCCTTGGCAGGGTCAATCGGGGATAATGTGCCTTTTCCTTATACCACACCAAGCGGGTTGCCGGGCGATGCGGCTGTATGGGATGGGTTGGTCGTTTCCAATCCCAGATGGGATGCGACGATTGCGGGTGAAACCGGTATTGGTGTCGCCTTTGGCATAGACGACTTTGGAAATCGTGCTGATAAGACGGTAGAAATTGAGGCTGCGTTAGCCACGACTAACCTCATTGATACTTTTGAAGATAGCAGCAATAGCACACCTGATACGGCTGACCTCGGAAAAAGGACGCGATTGTTGGTGACTTTCCCAACTCGCTATCGTCATTCGGCCGCTCTGTGCGGGGCTGGCACCGGGGGTACGAGACTTAGTGCGCCTTTCCAGTCAGATGGTTCCATGATTTATAGCTTGAGTGCTTTGAACAATTTTGAACAATTCCCGGGGGCGACTCCCACTCCCACTCCCATCATCACCGGTACGCCGTTCTCAGGGGGGCCTGCTTCTGTGCCGGTGCCAACCACCCCCACCCCTGGACCAGTCACCACGGCACTGGTCGAAGTCAACTACTTTATTCCAAATTGGCCGGAAACGAAGGTGGATGAAAATGGAGTTGTGTTGACTGGTGTTATTGATTTCCGGGCGGGATGGTTTGACATGATACTGTTGGCAAAAACGGGTTGCGAGGATTACTATCCGGGGGTAGCGGCGATAGGCTTCACGCACAAGTACGTTCAGAGCAGTACGGGCAGTTATACCCAGTCATGGTTTGTCGCCACGGCACGTAAACCGGTCTGGTGTTGTGACAGCAAGAATGCAACGGAGAGTTGCCCCTCAAAGCCTTGGTAATCCTATCGGGTTTTGCCCCAAAGTGATAAACACCTCACCTATCTCCCGAAAGTTCGTAATCCCTCGTACTTTTAGGGAGGGTTAGGTAGGGTGAGGGCACCGACGAAAGCGCGTATGAGTTCGTAGAAAGCGCGTATGAGATTCTCCGGTTAGAAATCCGATTTTTTTAAAAATCGGATTTCTTTGAAGCGGAGCGGGAAAGTGTTTTAGGGTAAGTAAAAGGGAAGAAGTCCAAATTTTTAGCGGTTTTAAGTCTAAATCAGTTTAGTTTTGTTAAGGAGTGGAAACAGATGACAAAATGGTCATTTAAAAAGAAGGTGTTGCCTTCGGTCATGGCGGCCACGTTGGCCTCCGGCATGACCTTCGTTGGCGACGCCAATGCCATTAAATTGGCAGATGATGGTCTCGGTCAAACCCTGTTAGGGCCACTGTACTTGGCCGATTTTGGCTATACTACAAAGGTGGCTGTGGTCAATACCAGACTCGATGTGGCTGTCAAAGCCAAAGTGGTGATACGTTCATCCGTCAATTGTACCGAGTTACTTGACTTTATTTGTTACTTGACGCCCGGCGATGTTTGTCGCTTTGAGATTCGTCAGCAGGATGTCAATGGTGATGGAACCGCCGAGGTGGTGATGTACTCTGATGACGATTCCGTTAAGAGTCCGGTGCCGAGCGACGTTGGGGGGTTGAAACTGGTAGACTCCCTGGAAAAAAGTAGGGCCACCTTTGGTTCTATTCGGCCGGTTGTGCAACCCTTGTTTACCCACAACCTCCAGCCGAATGATACGACAAAGATGGGACACATTGAAGTGTTTGGTTTGTACGGGGTAAAAGGAACGCTTACCGGGTACCGGCCGCGTATCAGTGGCGCTAACCGCGAGCCTATACCTGTTTCCATCACGGTGACACGAGGCATGGCCAAATTTGCGCTGGCGCAAATCTTTGATACCCCGCGTTACCTGGAACATAACAACAGCAACTTATTTTGGCAACCGATAGTCTCTTTGGATGAGGCCAATCCACCCACTGAGCAACAAGAGCGAAATGCTGGGCCAGAGGCACCTTATTCGCCTCTTACCGATAGTTATATCCGTTCTACTGATCCCACATGGATACAAATGAAGGGTGACATTGAACTGGTCAGTAGCATTGATCGTATTGGTTTTCGCATGCCCGCCTTGGCGGGGTCTCTCGGGGATCATGTGCCTTTTCCTTATACCACACCAAGCGGGTTGCCGGGTGATGCGGGCGTCTGGGATGGGCTGGTCATTTCCAATCCCAGATGGGATGCGACGATTGCGGGTGAAACCGGTATTGGTGTCGGCTTTGGCATAGACAGCTTTGGGAACCGCGCTGATAAGACGGTAGAAATTGAGGCTGCGTTAGCCACTACCGATATCGTTGGGCGTTTTGAAGATACGAGCAAAACCACACCTGACACGGCTGACACCGGAAAAAGAACGCGAATATTGGTGACCTTCCCAACTCGCTATCGTCATAATCCGGGGATTAATCCATGCGGTGCGGGGGGCAGCGGATACAGTGCGCCTTTCCAAGCCAATGGTGCGATTAATTACACTTTGACCGGTTATAACAATTTTGAAGAACTTCCCGGGGTGGCTCAGGTACCAGCGCCGATTATCACCGGAACGCCATTCTCAGGGGGGCCGACTACGGTGGTGACGCCACCCCCCACCCCGACAACACCAGTCGGCTCATTGGTTGAAGTCAACTACTTTATTCCTAATTGGCCTGAGACGCAATTGGGCACGAATGGATTTGTCTTGCCGGGTACCAAGGATTTTCGGTCTGGATGGTTTAGCATGACGTTTACGGCAGCGACGGGTTGCGAAGCTTACTATCCTGGTGCTGCGGTGGTTTCGTTCACGCACAAGTACGTTGATATCGGGGCCGGTTTTACCCAATCGTGGTTTATGCCCACCGCACATAAACCGGTGCGCGAATGTGATGACATGGGTGCAACAAATAGTTGCGCTGGCATGTATTGGTAGTTCTACACCCACAACCCTAATGCCATCTCACCCACACCCACACTCCTACCCCTCTCAACGGAGAGGGGAAATTAATAATTAATAATTAACAATTCATAATTAATTATTAATTAGGGTAGGGGGAACACACATAAAGTACCTATCTCATGTTTTTTTTGAGGTAGGTATTTTTTTTGTGTCAGATACGGAATGTACAGATGCGGGTGAAAATAAAAATTGACTCGTTTGGTTATTTTTATTGACTTTCAATCCGAAAATGAAGCAGATAAAAAATCCGTTTATTTCGCGTATCCGTTGTACTATCAGTATATACGGAACGTACTTGAAAAAGGTGAAAATTAAATAAGGGATTGAATTAGCATGTCTTATGATTTTCAACTCAAATATTAAACTTAAAAAATCCGTTTATTCCTAAAAGAAGTTGTACTTTCAGTCTATTTTTAGCGCGAAAGGCAGGGGATTTTTAGGCAATTATTCTTCAAGTCTGTTTTTGTACTATAATTATACTCAACGTGGCCATAAACTTGGATTTCCTGGTAGTTACACAGGCTATATTGCGTTTTTAGCTTGAGCCAGGGGCAACGCCCCAATGCCATTAAGTTAAGAAATAAACGAGAAAGAGCCTTTGGTAAAGCCGTTGTCTCAAAGCTAAAGTCCCCTAAAGGGGACTGGTAAATTCAGGATTTT
>NBMI01000307.1 GCA_002085445.1 Candidatus Parabeggiatoa sp. nov. 2 | reverse complement strand
AAACCGCAGAGCTATTGGCTTCCTTCTAAGGAGTTATGCACGGTAGTTATTAAGTACTTTGATCCCAGAAATAAGCGAATTTTCAACTCAGGATCGTCCCAAAAATAGCTATAGTGCCCTGATACGTACTTTAGCTTTTGGCTTATGCAAACAAATCAACTGCGGCGACTGCCAAACTAAAGTTTGGACTCCACGCCGTCCAAAGAGGGCCATATCTTAATTTGAAAACTTATTTTATGGCCCCCAAGATAGTCCAAATATCCCTAACAAAAATAGGTCAATAACCGGCCCGCGTATCATGCCAAACGTTAGTTTGGACGGCGGCGGCTAAACTAAAGTTTGGAGTCCTGAGTTATGCAGGGTAGTTAAGTGTAGCGAATCCTATAAATAAGCGAAATTTTAACTGTTATTTTCAATTTAGCGAATTTTTTGCACAAATGTGTTGATTCCATCTGTTCGGTATTTTTCCATTTTGGGCGATAAATCGCCTACTATAGATATTCAGATAATTCTTTAGTCCCCTTTAGGGGACTTGAGCTTTTAGATGTTGGCTGTTTTGAAATTATTTACCTGAAAATCTATACAAACCTTTATGGTTGCCTTTTGAAGTTAAAATACTTGAGGTTATGCTTCGATATTTAGTTGCTCATTCTACGCGTGCCCATCCGACGCTCGCTGGCTCATTCATAAACTCTGGAAGCAAACAAAATATCAGCAAAAATCTGCCAAGGAATATCAGTCTGAATCTCTTTTCCTTGATTAGCATAGAATCCATCCATATCTTCTATCCAAGCAGACATGGCCTCTAAAAATGAGGGTAAATCTTGATTTTCCCAGCTAGCTTGATTCTCTCTAAAGTCCTTTAATAACGCCAAGAGAAACTCAGAGAATTCAGTTCTTGTCTTGACATTTTCCAACTGATTTAATAGTACTCCCGTCACAATCCACCTCCACGTACTCGAATAGAAGTACCATTATTTGTAGTGGTAAACTTAAATGCTTCATTTGCGATCTCATCTTCAGTTGCCGGTATTGTTCTTATTTGAACCCCAGCTTCTTGGAAGGCTTTTAGATGCCTATTATCAAGTGAGATCGATATTCTACCCTCTTTTTCAAAGAGACGAATAGCCGGTAGATCATCCGCTGAAACACGTCCAGCTTTCAGATCGTCAATTAACTCTCTCAGAGTCTGTCCATCTTTGAACGTATTCTTTATGCTTTCCTGTGTTAATTTAATTATATTCGGATCAGCTAGTGTAACGCAAGGAATATTATGCACCAACACCTTCCTTACTCACAAAATTATACTATGATTTAAGAAATCCGTTTTTTTTTAAATCCGATTTCTTCTTAAACTAAAATCCGTTTCGGAACGCGTATCCGTTGTACTATCAGTATAAATCGCCTACTACAAACATTTACCACGTTTGTAGTAGTCTAGTAGTCGCTTTAGCGACTTTGAAACAACACCTGCTCATCCCCATTAGGATAAACCAACAACCAATCATCAAGCCCATCGCCATTGATATATTATTTAAGTCATTAATCATTAATCATTAATTATTTTCACCACCCCAGCTCTACCCCAATGCCATTAATTATTTTTATATTCAGTTGGTTATTCGCAAAAAAGGCGCACTTGGCTCACGGGTTATAAGGCCCTACCCCCCGCATAAAGTTGTTTTTATTGAATTCAAAACACTTGGGGGGAGGGTAACAACAAAAAAGTGATTATAATCAATATATTAACTATTAATTTAATGGCATTGAACTCTACCCACCCGACGTTTGCTTGATAGAAAGAACAACTACAGCGAGAAAAAACCGATATTCGCTACGCCAACGACGGTTTATTCATTCCGACGGGGAACTGATCAAATAATTTGATCAGCAAATCACTCAATTCATGCTTTTCATCCCAGAGTTTTTCCAAAAGAAGCCCTTTTGCTTCGGTGTCTTCAGCGTCTAGTTTGGAAAAATCATAATAAGAATCGACAGCCGGTATATATTTTGGCGGTAAATTTTTGGGTTGGACTAAATAAGTTTGCCGAGATTCTAATTCATCATCAAGTTCTACTGAATAGAGAAAACCATCAACTGGATTAAGTATCAATTCTCGTAGGGACAGTTTCTGTGTCACGTAGAATCGAAGCGTTTTTTGAGTCACTCTGAAAACTAACCATCTATGACATTGTTCATCAACATCGCACCAGTAATAAAGGTAACTATCACCATATTCATTTTCAAACAATGTCAATAGTGGCCCATCAAAATAGATTAAATCGACGATATCTCTCAGATTGAGAGGAAAATGTTCTAGCCGATAACCGACCAATTCTTGCATCTTTAACTCCTCATTCTAATGGACAAATAATACGAAATTTGTTTTCTAGTTGTGTTCCTTCAAACTCATGCAAACTAAAGTGCCCTTTTTTATCTATTGGAGAGACAAGCCCATCCTCTTTTTCAATGACTCCTTGGGCAATGTGCGTACCAATCTGTTCACAGATATTGGGATTATCCCTTTTGAGTTCAATATATCTTTGCTTGATATTTTTCAATGTTTCAAAGAATGACAGTGCATAACCTTGGCATTTGCTGGAATCTTTTTTAAACCGTCTACCGGTTTGACGGGCCGGTTTTAGAATCAATACCGGCAAAAAATTATTCTTATAATTCTTATGAGTCGGTTCAAAAACAAATCTGAAGGCGATTCTTTCTTGAGACGTATAGTCTGATGGAGGACATTGGACAAAAAGTCTCTCAAGATATTTTTGGTATTTGAAGTTCATCATTTTCCTTTTGATTGGTTGACTGAGGTGATAAATAGAGTTTAATTAATTGAATGGCACCTCAAAAGAACACTTTAGCGCCTAAGTTAGTAATTACTGAATCATGAGTTTTATGGTGTAATTCAAAATTGGCGGGCCAAAACGGCGTTTCGCTGTACTATTCGTTCATTTCCAAAGAAATCCAGTCGTTGAGAATAATGCTAAGGCTAGTAGCTGGCGAGCGTTCGTCTTTAGTGGGCCAGTTTGTCGTCGGCGAGCGTTCGCGTTTAGTGGGCCAGTTTGCCATCGGCGAGCGTTCGAGTTTAGTGGGCCGGTTTGCTGTCGGAGAGAGCATTCCCATTTTCCGGGTACGAAAGTTAATAACGATGGCGATTATAATCCAATTCGTTTAGTAGCAATATAGGCGTTCCAGAACGAAGTTTGGCGTTCGCTAAACGCAAGTTTGGTTGTACTCAATTCGTTTATCCGCGTAATTCGTTGTACTTATCGAACACATTCGTTTATCCGCGTAATTCGTTGTACTTATCAGACACATTCGTTTATCCGCGTAATTCGTTGTACTTATCGAACACATCCGTTTATCCACGTCATCCGTTGTACTTATCTACCGCATTAACCGTTGTCACTTCACTAACACTATTATTACTGGTATCACTCTCAGCCGTGCCCGAACTCACCGTTGCCTGATTAGTGATATCGCCAGCCGTACTCGGTGCCATCACCGTGATGGTAATCGGATTAGCCGCGCCAACAACCAAACTCGCCAACTCACAAGTCACCGTGCCACTGTTCTCATTACAACTCCAATCCGTACCACTGGCACCAACAAAGCTCACGCCACTGGGCAACGTATCCACCACTTGCATGTTATTCGCCGTTTGTGGGCCATCATTGCTAACGGTTAAGGTATAACTTAGGGCAGCGCCCGTGTTAACCGGATCAGCCGACTCTACCACATTCGTTTATCCGCGTAATTCGTTGTACTAACCGAACACATCCGTTAATCCACGTCATCCGTTGTACTAACCGGACACATCCGTTTATCCACGTCATCCGTTGTACTTATCAGACACATTCGTTTATCCACGTCATCCGTTGTACTTATCAGACACATTCGTTTATCCGCGTAATTCGTTGTACTTAACCTTTGTCATTCAGTTTGGGCAACTTGTCTACAATCTTCATCGTCTCAAGACTGACTCGTACCATGCGTTTGACTAAATCAACAATATAACGAGGATCATCAGACCAATCGTTGGGATCGTTTTTAATGCCACTGGCTTTGTCGGTAGTGACTTGGTAGCGTTCCATTATCCATTCAATGGCCGATTTGCCGTTGACTTTGTAGTCGTAAGCGGAAAGCGGGATGCCAGACAGGGTTATCTTGTTGTTATAGATGATGGTGGTTTTATTCGGTTGTCGGGCAAAGCCGGCAAATTTCATTTTTTGGACTTGGTAATGCTGCTTGGATTCAAAGCCTAATTCACCTGTGGATTCAGATAATGGATAAGGCTCAATGGTTTCGTAGTTTAAGTGCCATTTTGCCAAATCACGCCCAGCCTGACTGAAGGCCTTGAAGTCTTGGGCGAATGGGATTCTTGGGATCATTTTTTTTAAATCCGATTTAAAACGACTCTTGTACTCTGGGGAGTGTAAGATGCAGTAAACGTAGTCAAAAATGTCCTCCTTGCTGATTTTTGGGTTTTTGTAAGTCTTGCGAAACGCCGCCAAAATGGTGTCTGGGATATTGTCTTTCTTCACATATTCGGTGGAAGTGCTAAACAGTCCGCCAGTGTAAAAAATCCTGAATTTACCAGTCCCCTTTAGGGGACTTTAGCTTTGAGACAACGGCTTTACCAAAGGCTCTTTCTCGTTTATTTCTTAACTTAATGGCATTGGTTTGTAGTAGGCGCTTTAGCGCCTTGCGTTTGTAAGAGGCGCTTTAATGTCTGTCACAAAATAACTTGAACAAATTCTATCAATTTTATTAGAACTTGCTCTACAAAAATGACTAGTGCCGTCAAGCGGAAATATCCAAACCACTTTCCAATCAGATTTTTCCAAAAACTCGGATTTATTTGACTTTTGGGTGGTACGGAAACTGGAGCGATCCCGCACTTGGTTATTTTATGACAAGCCCTAAGCACTCAGAACTTAAAAAATACCACAATGCTGCTTAGCAGCACCACCCTCTTAGCTTTGGAAAAGTATCTGTCGATGTCCATCGGGATAAATCAACAGCCAGTCCTCCTTTCCATCGCCATTGATATCAGAAAACGGCTCAACTTGCAACAGGTTGCCGGGACTAGCTGGCGTACCGGTTGTCACCAGATAATCCAACACGCCACGATAGCTTTGTCCTTCCAGTTCAAAACTGACTAACCCATAACGTTCTATGACAACTTGTTGAGCGGCCGAGTACAAAGATTCTGGCATAGCTGGGGCAGGATAGAAGAATTGTTGACGCAAATTCTCCTGATTATCAGTAAAGACAGTATAAGCCAACACGACTCCGGTGACATGGGAATTCTCCTCAAAAGATAGCCCCGTTTCCATTCCAGGTTCTTCACTGATAAAAGAAACCCAATCCGCCCGTGCGCTAAACCAATTGCCATCGGGGGCCGGAATCTTTAAATTGCCGTTTTCAAGAACGATGACTTCTGGCAAGTCAAATTCAGCTAAGCTTGCTTGTAAGAGACTTGGAGCTTGCACCGCTGGATGAGCAAGTACCACAATACCCGTATCAGTGACAAAACGCACACTTTGCCGTTCAAGTACTTCTAGTGCCGCTGAGCGATTGGTGCTTGTCACGGACAGCGGTTGTACCGCAAAGCGCAGAGTGTCTATGGTTAATTGCAAAGTGCCACAGTCGGCTTCTTGGGTAATGACCCAATTATTGTCTGTCAAATCAGCTAAACCATTAATCGCTGCTAAAAGTCCTACACTAGGCTCTAAGACATCGGCCGACAAATCGCTCTGTTTCACTGGCATGATCAGTTCGTCACAATCCATTGAAGGCAAGGCTGGTAACAGATTGATTAATTCCATCTGAGTTGGAATCCATTGCGAAGAACTAAAACGTACTCCTTCACTTAACACCACCTTGTCGCCAAGTTGTACGCCTTTACCAATAACAACACCTGCTAACTGGCTGTTTTCTTTGACGATGACGTTTTCCAACCGCGCTGGTGCTTTCGCATCGCCAGTGATCTGGCCTTCTAATATCACATCAACCAAACTGACAGATTGAGCCAGTCTCACGTTGCTGAGCGTGACGGCTTTGCCAAATCGCACCGTGTTGCTAATCACAACCCCCGATAAGTAACTATTGTCTTTCACTTGCAGGTTTTCTAAGCGGGCTGGCGCATCATTCACATCACTCCTGATAATGCCTTGTAGTTGGCCGCCACTGATGCGCGTGTTGGCCGCTAGGTGTACGTCTTTGAATGAGCCGCCTATTTGGCTGTTGTTGGTGATGTCACCGGACAAAGTGCCTCCCTCCACAAGGGCACCGCGAAAATCAAAGTCTTTCAGGGTACCTTTATTAGTCATATAGCCGCTGATAATCCCACCGATTAATTCTGCGCCCGGTTGCACCGTGGAATTAGAAACCCAGCCCTTGTTAGAAATAAGGCCTTCTAATACCGCGTTAGCCAGACTCACACCTTGGGCTACTGTTACGTTTGTTAGCGTTTCGCCTTGGGCATTGCAGGTGAAATCTATCAAACCACGGCTAGGACAGGGCTGAAGTTCGACAACGATATCATTATCAGAAATGAACACCGTGGCAGTAGTGTCCAAACTTTCTGAGCTTGTTTCATCAAACAGACTCACCGTGAACAGTTCATGGCCCTCAATTTCCGTGTCATCAGTAATCGCTACCGTCACCGTTTTCTCAGTGCTATCGCCACTTATCCAAGTCAGCTTGCCACGGGTTTGGACATAATCTCGGCCAGCCGTCGCCGTGCCAGCCGTTGTGGCATAGTTCACAACCAACTCGCCATCACTACCGCCCACACGATTGACTGTCAGAGTAACCGTTTGGGCCGATTCACTGACTTCGACAGTCGTATTAGCAAATTGCGCGGTACCCGGTTGCGGGCGTTCATCATCAATAATCATTAACGTGGCCGTATCAACTGCTAAACTGGCGTTAGCTCCAATCAAATTGCCGAGACTCAGCTTCAAACGCTTATCACCGTCCAATATCGCATTATCGACAATTTCTACGCTAAAGGTTTTCTCACCTTGTTCACCAGCACGCCATAAGAGTGTGCCGCTGGCCGCTTGGTAATCTTGGCCGGCTTGGGCGGTATCGTCACTTGTCGCGTAGTCAACCGTGATTTCGCCGACATTGTTACCCGCGCGTGTGACGGTTATTTTTGCTATCCCGTTGTTTTCTAACGCTTTATACGCTTTAGTTGAGAAACGGATAATGCTTGGCGTGAGCGCTGGGCCACTTCCTTCGTTATCAGTGACACTGAGCGTGACTGTTCCGTCCGTATAGCCAGCGGCGGTGGCCGTCAAGATGACCGTTTGTGTACCATCAATAACGGTATCATCTATCGCGGCAATCTCGAAGGTGACTGACTGGCTGCCAGCCGGAAGAGTGACGGTAGCTGGAACCGTTACTTCTAAAGGTTTGCTACTGGTCAAATTAACCGTTACAGCATTGCTGGTATCACCGGTGCGAGTCACTGTCGCTGTGGACGCATTGGCACCGGCCGATTCAGAGAACTGGCTAGGATCGGCAGTCAAAGTGAGTTGCTCAGTAGTAGGTGGCTGAGGCTGCGGGTTAATGGTAGTAACTTCACTCACACTATTATTACTGTTATTACTCTCCACCGTGACGGCACTCACCACCGCTTGATTAGTGATATCGCCGGCCGTACTCGGCGCCATGACATTGATAACAATCGGATTAGCATCACCAACTGCCAAACTAGCCTGATCAAACTCGCCAACTCACAAATCACCGTGCCACCGGCCTCATTACAACTCCAATCCGTGCCATTAGCACTAACAAAGCTCACACCACTAGGCAACGTATCCACCACTTGCATGTTATTCGCCGTTTGTGGGCCAGCATTGCTAACGGTTAAGGTATAACTTAGGGCAGCGCCCGTGTTAACGGGATCGGCCGATTCAGCCAAACTCAAAGACAAATCAGCTTGTTCCGAGGCGGCTACCGCTTCAACCGTTGTCACTTCACTAACACTATTATTACTAGTATCACTCTCAGCCGTGGCAGAACTCACCGTTGCCTGATTAGCGATATCGCCAGCCGTACTCGGTGCCA
>NBMI01000306.1 GCA_002085445.1 Candidatus Parabeggiatoa sp. nov. 2 | reverse complement strand
TCTCGCAAACCTTGGGCCGTGGTACCAAATAAAACTATCTTATCTTTCAGGAAGTTAGGGTCTTCAACACGACCCTGCAAGACATCGGTAGCCGAAACGTAGGGATAGCTGCCCCATTTACCCCGATACGGGATTAAGGCTTGAAGCTCTTCATCAACGGGAATCGCCCGATTGCCAACAAGTAAGTTTTCTAGGCTCGATTGCCCATTTTCCAAATAGAACTCCAATCCAACCTCATCTGCCCCCAATGCGATTCGTGCCATTGCCAGTGAGAGTGATTCATACAATTGCCCTTTATAACCGAAAAGTAGGGGCACACGTCGCACGATACCATCGGGATCAGGAACGCTGTTAAAATGTCCACCTGTCATGGCACTGGCCTGAAATTTGGGTAAATTGGCCGCGAAACCTTTGCCCTCTCTGTAACTAAAATGATAGGCAGACACCTTTTCCATTGGAATAGTCGGTGGGGGCAATTGGCCGGCTTCACTTGTTCCATCTTGGGCGCTGGTAAAAGCGTAGCCTAATACAATTCGACGGTTTTGTAGGCTTTGAGCCAACAAGCCGTCATAATCCAGCGTTTTTTCGATACTTTTCAACCTCTCCAAAAACACCGGCGCGTCTTTTAAAGGCCCTTGAGCCAGCGCCTGTAATTTTTTCAATCCGGAACTCTCATCCGGTTCGGGAAATACCGCGTCCATGCCAAGGACATCAATTTGGTAGGTGTCAAATAACTGGTCAATTAGACGCGCTATCACCGAGCGATTCCAAGGCCAACGGCCTATTTCGCTCAAACTTTTTTCGTCGATATCGACAATAACAATGCGGTTATCAACCGGATTAGGCATGGTGAGTTCTAGCCTAACATCGTAGGCTTTATGTTCTAACGCGTTAATAAAACTCCATTCGACGATGCCAGTCGCATGCAGAATAAAAAATAACAAAATGATTAAGCTGAGCAACCACCGTAACGCATGGCGTTTGATAACAGCAAATCGTTTAGACATAATGAGTTACCTCTGGATAATTGAAAAGTGAGATGAAAATTGGAATATTTAGATTCATTCAAACAAATTTTGCAACGCTACCCCCGGATCATCCGCTTTCATAAACGCTTCACCGACTAGAAACGCATGCACATCAGCTTGGCGCAACAAGGCAACATCGGCCGGGGTATGAATACCACTTTCACTGACGACAATGTGTTTTTTGGGAACCCACGGTAATAGTTCCAAAGTGGTTTTTAACTGCGTGTGAAAAGTCCGCAAGTTACGGTTATTAATACCTATCAAGCGCGTATTGAGCGACTGCGCCCTTTCTAATTCTTCTCGATCATGCACTTCGACAAGTACGTCCATACCCAAATGAGTCGCCAAGTCGGCCAAATCGTGTAACTGTGCATCGCCTAATGCTGCTACGATAAGCAAAATACAATCCGCACCAATAGCGCGTGCTTCATAAACCTGATAAGCATCGATGATAAAATCCTTACGCAAAAGGGGAAGCATACAGGTTTCATGGACTTGCGATAAATACTCGTCGGCACCTTGGAAAAAATATTTATCGGTAAGGACGGATAAACAGGCTGCACCGTTTTGTTCATAGCTTTTGGCAATGGCGACTGGATCGAAATTCTCCCGTAACACGCCTTTGCTAGGAGAGGCTTTTTTAATCTCGGCTATAACGGCAGGTTGTTGTAATTGCAGTCGTGCATTAATCGCTTCGACAAAGCCACGCGGCGGTGGGCAGTTGGCAATCAGGTGGCTGAGTTCACGCAGGGAAATCTGTTTAGAGTGCGCTTCAATTTCTTCCACTTTGCGCTGGATAATCTGTTTTAAAATATTAGGTGTTTTGCTCATAGCCCATTTGCGTTTGAAAAACGGTTTTAAAATATTAGAGGTGTCGTTCATCGCGGTTTGCCCATCTGTTGAGTTTTCCCGTTGAGCCTGGAAATTTAGATATACTCAACACCGTTAAAATAGTATAGTAGCTCTTGATACATACCCCCAGCCCCTCTCAATTTCTAGCGGTGCTAAGTATAATTAGATAAACACATATTTTCTGTTTTCAGTGGTCAGTTTAACTTATACGTCACAAACTCAAAAATGATATTTTTATCAAATACTTACTTGAAAGCCCGGCGTCCAAACTTTAGTTTGGCTCGCCCAAGATAAATCTTGGACTCCGGTTTGCTCGCCCAAGATAAATCTTGGACTCCTGCTAATTTAAAAACTCTGAGTCAAATTCGCCCATGCCGAGAGTTTTTCGCGGGTTGCACCATCGCTCAAAACGGCCTGTGCTTGTGTGACACCCTCGGCGAGACTATCAGTTAAGCCAGCGGCATAAATGGCCGCCCCGGCATTCAGCACGACAATATCTCTCGCTGCCCCGGGTTGATTATCCAATACGCCGCGCACCATAGCAACACTTTCTTCAACAGAGTGGACTTGTATAGTGCTTAAATCGGCGCGGCTTAAACCAAATTCTTCTGGCGCAATTGTGTAGGTTGTGAGACTCCCGTTATGCAATTCAGCGATTTTGGTGGGTGCCGCAATACTGATTTCATCCAAACCTTCTTCAGAGTGTACTACTAAAACGTGCTGACTGCCCAAACGTTTTAACACCTGTGCAAACGGCTCTACCCAATCCCGACTAAAAACGCCAAGCACTTGGTTGGGCGCACCGGCGGGATTTGTTAACGGGCCCAATAAATTAAATATAGTACGCACCCCCATTTCACGGCGCGGCCCTATGGCGTGTTTCATGGCGCTATGATGCAGCGGCGCAAACATAAAGCCGATGCCAATTTTATTAACACATTCAGCCACCTGTTCAGGTGTGAGCGTGATTTTCACGCCCAAGGCTTCCAACACATCGGCACTGCCGGATTGACTAGACACTGAGCGATTGCCATGTTTTGCCACTTTTCCGCCGGCCGCCGCTACTAGGAGGGCACTGGTTGTGGAAATATTAAACGTATTCATGCCATCACCGCCGGTGCCGACGATATCGACTAAATGGGCACTCTCGACAGACACCGGGGTAACAAGTTCACGCATAACTTGTGCGGCCGCGGCAATTTCTTCTACGGTTTCGCCTTTCATGCGAAGGCCAATTAAAAAACCGCCGATTTGTGCGGGTGTAACCTCGCCCGTCATAATACTCCGCATGACGGACGACATTTCATCCACAGTTAAATCACGATTTTCTGTGACGGCTTTCAATGCTGATTTAATATCCATATTCCTTAAATTGACCTCATTATTGATTTAAGCAAAACTGATAATTTAAACATGGCTTGCTATTTATGCCAAGTTTGTTTACAGTGATCAGTTATCAGTTATCAGTTATTAGTTCTCAATTCTCAGTGAGCACTGATCACTGCTCGCTGTTTTTTCTTTCCCCTTTCATATTTACCCTATTTAACAGTTGAATAATTGATTTAAGGCGGTAAAATATTACTTGGCTAAAAAAAATGATAGCCTAGTACAGGAGGGCGGAAATTCCCGTACCACCAGCCAACTTGTCTAAAAGCTAAAGTAGGCTAAAGCCTACTAACCCTCTTGCAGTACCACCAGCTAAAAGCTAAAGTAGGCTAAAGCCTACTAACCCTCTTGCAGTACCACCAGCTAAAAGCTAAAGTGGGCTAAAGCCTACTAACCCTCTTGCAGTGCCCTTCAGGGCACTTGAGCTTTTAGACGACGGCTTTAGCCGTTGGCATTGGGGTGGTATCGAAACTTCCGCTTTACTGTACTAGTTATTAACCACTTTCACTAAAGGAGAAAATCGAATGGGTATTGAAGTTCAAGGCAAAACCATCGAAACTGACACTAACGGTTACTTGGTTAACCAACGCGATTGGAGTCAGGAAGTGGCTATGAAATTAGCCGCGGCCGAAAAAATCGACATGACGGAGACTCACTGGGGCTTAATCGAGGCCGTTCGGCAATTTTCTGACGAAAATAAACAGCAGGTTTCGATGATTGACTTGATTCACTTGCTCTCGAAGCACCTGAAAGAAACGCCGTATGAGGCGCGGCGAGACATCGACAATTTCCTGTATCAACTGTTCCCAAATGGCCCCGATAAGCAATTAGCCAAAATTGCGGGCTTACCACAACCGGTGCCGGCCGAATAAGCAACGCCATTGATTAAACCTCTTCCGTTTTAAAAACGGAAGAAGTTTTTTAAAGATTTTCGGACTGGGTTTTATACTTATAATGCGAATTAAGGGTTAAATTGAATCTTATAAAATCAATAACTTATAAAATGTTTTTGATATCGATATTCGCATTTCATGTAGTTATGTTCTGATTTGGGGGCCATAAAACGTTTTGAATGTTTTTAAATTAAGTCATGGCCCATAATTCAAATTCTTCAACACAGAGACACGGAGTTACACAGAGTTTCACAGAGAAGTTTATCTCGCGTAGCGAAGTAACGAAGTTTATCTCGCTACGCTCGTTTGAGAAGTTTCAGGACGAGGCGAGATCAAAAACGCAAATTGTGTGCAGTCTAATGTCACTTATTAATTTTTGAGAAAAATTCCTTGTACTCGATGATCAAGTTTTTAGTCTTCCAACCATAACTACAAGGATTGTATATAAGAAGGGATTTTTCAGAAGGGATTTCTCAGAATTTTTAAGTAAGAAATCGAATATCGATGATATGCCTAAATTGAGAATCGAAACAATGAATGGCGAGCAATCGGCTCCTAAATCCTTTTTTATATAGAATCCTTGTAGTAATAAGAAATCGAATATCGATGATATGCCTAAATTGAGACTCGAAACAATGAATGGCGAGCAATCTGCTCCTAAATCCTTTTTTATATACAATCCTTGTAGTAATAAGAAATCGAATATTGATGATATGCCTAAATTGAGACTCGAAACAATGAATGGCGATCAATCGGCTCCTAAATCCTTTTTTATATACAATCCTTGTAGTGAATAATATCAGTTCAAACTCAATAAGTCATTGAGACTCAAAAATGCCTAGAAAAAATCCGTTTATTCCTAAAATAAGTTGTACTTTCAGTATCTTTACTAAGGATACTAAAAAATGCCTCTAAAAAATCAGTTTATTCCGTCAAACGCAGTAACGAGCGGAGCGAGATCATCCGTTGTACTATCACTATATAGTCGTTCATAAAATGCTTTAACATTTGCATTATCAGGTAATCCGGCAACTTGAGCATCACCGAGTTCCACAATCAGCCAACCAAACTCTTCAGATTTAGCAACATCCATTGTGAAAAATTGACTATCCACCCGCTGAGCGATTTCTCTAAATACTTCTATCGGCGGTGCAAGATATGGATATTTTCCTTCATCCCAATAGGGATAAACCATAACCGGTTTTTTCTTCAAGAAAAAAATTCTATATTCCAAAGACAAAGGCATCCCACTTTTGGGATGCGTACCGATGGATTCAAACGCAATATACTCACGAAAAACCAATCCACCTTCGATCAGTCCCCCTTGTAACTCCAGGAAACGTTGCACCACTTTTGAAACCGCTACCTTGTTCGCAGCCGAGGGAATAAAACAGGCTTCATGCCAATAATGCTTTTGAGATTTTACGTAATCTTTGAGAATAACGGGGCGAGTGCCAAAAGGATCAAGGATTTTCATAATCGCTTTGCTAGAAAAATCATCTCCTTTTTTGATCCAAACCGTTTTTGGGGTAACATTCTGAATAACAGGATAGTTTTCTGGTAAGTAATGACTGTGTTGGTACTGCGCCGGCGTATTAATGAGTTTCACGCCCTCATTCTCAAGGGCATGATACAAAATAGCGTACTTATCTGGTGTCATCATCCAGCCTCGATAGATAGCCGGGCGGCATTTTTGGGTTTTGGGAATTTGTTTTAATGCTCTACTGATATCATTATCATTAACTAAGGCTTCATAATCGACAATAGAATAAGGCAATGAGCAAGCAGAAACCGCCTGAACTTCACGGACATAATCACTATCGACGCTTTTTGGATTCAGTGGATCAGCGCAAAAGATAATTTCCATCGGATACCTCAATAAATTGACATTGTTATACTGAAAGTACAACTTCTTTTAGGAATAAACGGCTTTTTTAAGTTTAATATTTGAATTTCCTATCTGCTATAGATGTTCAAATAATTATTGAGTGCTTGAACGAAAACCATCTCATAAGAAGATAAGGCAAGGGTTTTTCGGTCAGGCACTATTTAGTCCCCTTTAGGGGACTTTCGCTTTCAGACTGCCAAAGAAATTAATTAAACCTGTATCTGATGTCTGACTCAGACATGATGTGAAAAAAGCGCGGGATAGGCTTGAACATATGGGATATTGGGGATTATTGTCTGACTGGGAAACTGAGTGCAACGAATAGAGCAATCTATTAGTACTTTAATATGTGAGCATATGTGATAAAAAGTGATCATAAAGTACAGAAAAAAATACTTGACATTCCGTTTAGTTTTGCATTATTGT
>NBMI01000305.1 GCA_002085445.1 Candidatus Parabeggiatoa sp. nov. 2 | reverse complement strand
TCTCAACTTACCGCTTTTTACCCAATTATTATCTAAAAAAGGCATCGCACCAGTCGAAGGCTTTCCGAGTGATCCTCGTTTAATGTTCACAGTGCTACCTGAGCTCGAAGATCGAGCCAAAATCCGCTTTATGTTAGGCTCAAACCTCAGCTTTGAAAAGGCGCCGAAAGATCAAATCGCTCGCTTGATAAAACATTGGCGTGCTGAATTGTCGCCAGAATTGGAAGGGGCTGGCGAAGCCGGCGGTATTGACCAATTAGATAATGAATATCTCAAAGATTTAGCCTCTGATGCACCTGTTATTCGTATGGTTAATCACCTAATGGAGCGAGCCTTAGACTTAAGCGCCAGTGATATTCACTTTGAGCCAGAGGAAAAATCTTTAAAAGTACGTTGTCGAGTGGACGGCGTGATGGTCAATCTTGAACATTTGCCCGCCTCTGTGATTGCAGCGGTGTCTTCTCGCGTCAAATTAATGGCGCGTTTGGATATTGGCGAAAAGCGTTTGCCACAAGATGGGCGCATTCAATATCAAATGGGTGATCGCGCCTTAGACATGCGTGTATCGACTTTGCCGGGCGTGCATGGCGAATCCATTGTATTGCGTATATTGGATCGTAGCGATGTGCATGTGGATTTAGAACAACTCGGCATGCCGCCCGACGTTCTTAAACCCTACTCTAAAATTATCCAACAACCACACGGCATTGTACTCGTTACCGGGCCTACCGGTAGCGGCAAAACCACAACGTTGTACGCCACGCTAGCAAAAATTAACACAGGAAAACAAAAAACTATCACAGTTGAGGATCCCGTAGAATATCAACTAGAAGGTATCACTCAAATTCATGTCAATTCAAAAATAGGCTTAGACTTTGCGGCCGGCTTGCGTTCTATTGTGCGACAAGACCCTGATATCATCATGATAGGAGAAATTCGTGACCGTGAAACGGCAGAAGTTGCCATTGAATCGGCCCTCACAGGCCACTTGGTTTTTTCCACCTTGCACACCAACGACGCGGCCGGTGCTATCACCCGTTTACAAGACATGGGAATAGACACTTATCTTATCAGTTCCAGTGTCATAGCAGTGATGGCGCAACGTTTAGTCCGTAAAACTTGTCTGAACTGCGCCGTGCAAGATATGCTTACCGGCGACGAAGCGGAGTTATTGGGCATTGACTTGATGCAATTTTCTGAACTCATGCGTGGCGTAGGTTGTGATCATTGCGCCAACACCGGTTATCGGGGACGTGTAGGCTTATATGAATTACTCCTTATCTCTGACGACGTTCGCCATGTCATCGGCGGTGGCGGAGATGCCAACCAGATTCGCAACAAAGCCATTAAAGGAGGAATGCGGACACTACGGCAAGATGCCCTGAGCAAACTTTACCAAGGTGCGACGACACCGGAAGAAGTAGTGCGTGTGACGCGGGCCACTTAAACAAGGAGTCCAAGATTTATCTTGGACATCTATTCCCGGATTTTTCATTAATTATCCGATTAAAGTTTAGAGCGGCTGTATGTCTCAGAGCACTAATCACGCTAGGGGGTAGTCTGCTTTAGCAGACTTTAGCTTTTAGCCTGGGGATTGATCCCCAGGCGATACTTGCAATGCCATTAGTGTAGGGGCAATCCCTTGTGGTTGCCCTTAACTTAATGGCATTGAGGCAACGCCCCAGGCACCGCCCCAGGCACCGCCCCAGGAGCCCCAACGGCCACCCACGTCCCTAGAAAGCCACTGCAAAGACAACCAGAAAATGAAAAGATGGACTATGCATCTGCTTGATACGGACACGCTCACCCGTTTGTTCTATAAACATCCCAAAGTGACAACACATTTTAAAGCCGCTATTGATGCTCAACAAGAAATAGGAACAACGGTCATTTCTAGGATTGAGATGTTACGTGGGTGCGACGATTTCCTACTCAAAGCAGCAACGGGAACTAAAATTATCAGAGCGCAACAACTGTTGACTCAGACAGAAGTCTTTTTAGCTAAACTAGATATCGTGCCATTTGAAGAAACCGCCGCTGCACAATTTGATAATCTACGAGAAAATAAAAAACTGCGAAAGATCGGCCGAGCCGACTTACTTATTGCCAGCATTGCCTTAGCTCATAAGGCCATTTTAGTGAGCCGCAACTTGCGTCATTTTCAGCAAGTACCCAATTTAAAAGTTATTAATTGGGTGGATTAAAAATATTAGGAGTCCAAGATTTATCTTGGACAAGGAATCCAAGATTTATCTTAGACATCCATTCCCTGATTTTTTATTAATTATCTGATTTTATTTAAAATACCGGCACGGGTACTTATATATCAAAGCCATTAAACTAAGATTATGTAGCCACCCAGAACGAAGCGAAACCCACCGAATTCAGGTTTCCCAAACCGCCGAAGTTTGGAACGGCTAAAAAATAACTTCCGCCATCTAAAAGCTAAAGTACCCTAAAGGGCACTGTACCCATGAAAGGGGAAATTAAAATTTCTTCGATCCTTTAAGTCTGATAACTGATAACTGATAACTGATAACTGAAATGGCAATACACCAATACACCTATAAAGCCTGTGACATTGAAGGCAACACGCAAGAAGGAGAACTGAGCGCGGAAAGCGAGCAGGAAGTCGTCACACTACTACAAAATAGGCAACTAATACCGCTTTCCATCGAACAGCAGGCCCCCAGTGGCGGTTTATTCACGCGACAATCTATCAAAAATAGTGACATCATTGACTTTACCAATGGACTGTGTACCTTAGTCGAAGCGCGTATACCATTAGATCGTGCGCTGGGACTACTTGAAGGCATCACCGAAAAACAAGTTGTACAACAACTGATTGAAGACTTGCGCCGTGATGTTAAAGAAGGCAAAAGTTTAGCCGAAGCCTTACAAACGCGCCCCACTATCTTTTCACGTATGTATGTTAATATGATACACGCTGGCGAAGAGGGCGGCATTTTAGAACAACTATTGCCCAAATTGGCCGATTTTATGGCGCAAGCCGATGCCGCCAAGCGCAGTATTATTTCCTCTTTGATTTATCCTATCATCCTATTAATCGTCGGTGTTTTAAGCGTGATATTGTTGATGGTATTTGTCGTGCCATCCTTTGCCACGCTGTTTGAGGATATGGGATCAAACATTCCATCTTCGGCCGCTTTTTTGCTAGGCTTAAGTGATTGGCTAAAAAACTACGGCTGGACTTTGCTCTTTATCCCCGTCTTACTATGGTATGGCTGGCGACAATTGGATGCCACCCCAGAGCGACGTTTGCAACGCGATCAAATGATGCTATCTTTACCAATGTTTGGTGGCTTAATCTTACAAGCGGAATCGTCGCGTTTTTGTCGCACCTTGGGCGCGTTACTGGGGGCCGGCATTCCGCTACTAAAAGGCCTACATATTGCAAAGGGTGTCATGGAAAACAAAGTCCTCGCCAACAGCCTTGCCCAAATCGAAGAAGCCGTGCGCGGTGGGATTAGCTTAGGAAAGGCCTTAGTCAATGAAGGTAAATTTCCCGTCCTACTGGCACAATTAGTGATTGTTGGAGAAGAATCCGGGCGCACCGGCGCGATTTTAGATAAACTCGCCGAAACATTTGATGGCTACGTTAAACAACAAACTTCGCGGCTAGTCGCTTTATTAGAACCGCTGCTGATATTGTTTTTAGGCGTAATAGTCGGTGCCATAGTCATCACCATGCTATCGGCCATTTTCAGCATCAACGAAATGAACTATTAAACTGCTCTGTTGCAAAACTCATTACCTTCAATAACTACAAGGATTAGCTACGCTGAACTTCGTAAGTTAAGCTTTTTCGTGAGGGCAACCACAAGGGATTGCCCCTACGAACCGTCATGTTATGTAGGGGCAATCCTTTATGGTTGCCCTTAACTTAATGGCATTGAGGTGAAACCTGGGGAATTTAAACAAAAACAGCTACAATCATAAAATATGAATAACGGTGCAACTAGATTAAAGACGCACCATGTTGTTTGAATGTGCATAAGTGGGCAAACAAAAGTCATTTTGAGGTTCATAACTCGCAGCTTGTGAATAGCTTTTGCGACTACTACAAACAGATTCATTATTCATTATTCATTATTCATTATTCCTTTTTCATTATCCATTACCTATCACAAAATTCATAAACTTATCACTCTATGTTACTCAAAAATATAACTGTCGTTTTATTCTGTAGCAGTGCGCTACTTGCTTGTTCCACACCCCCTAAACGTCAACCATACCAAAGTGCTCAACAATTAGCGAACAGTGAATTGCAAACACGGCCGCCCGCAGTAAGTCAAACGCCGGCCAATCTACCGGTTGCAGAACTGCCCCGCACCCAATCTGAACCCTTGAGAGAGGTCAATCAAATTGGGCAAGTGCCAACGGTAACGACAATTACTGACAACACGCTGGATATCAGCGAATTAGACTTGTCCGAAGGTGATCCAATTAAATTTGAATTTGAACAAGTGCCGTTGCAACAACTCATTCAAATCATTGCGGATGCCTTGAATATTACCGTGGTAATTGATCCCACGATTGCTGATAAAATTACCATACGCACGCCAGAGGATAAACCCTTAACAAAAAAGGATTTATGGCCCTTATTACAACTGCTATTAAGCGATACCGGTGTCACCATGGAGAAAAGAGGTGGTGTCTATCATCTAAAAAAAGCCGCCCCAAAGTTACCGAGTACCATCGGAATGACACCAGAAACATTAACCAGTAGTACGTCATCCGAAGTCATGCAAATTACGCCACTGCGCTATCTCACGGCCGAAAATGCTAAAACAGTCCTCGAACCGTTGATACAACCAAAAGGGCGGGTAGTCACACTGCCAACCCTCAATGTGATTGGCATTATTACGACACCGCACCGATTGGCGCGTGTCAACAAATTGCTCCACATCGTTGATGCCGATCCATTTTTACATCGCGGGATGCGTTTATTTCGGTTAATCAATTCAAAAGCGCCCGAAGTGCAAACCGAGCTAGATAAAATCCTCAAAGCCATTTCCGGTGGCAGCCAGCCGACTTACCAAGTGATTGCGTTAGAGCGCATCAATGCGGTTTTGGTCATCGCACCGCCCAATAGTGGTTTTAATAAAGTCGCGTTATGGGTAGACATTCTTGATGAAAGAACCGAAGAAAGCGGCGAACAAGTCTTTATCTATAAAGTCAAGAATCTGGAAGCCACTAAACTCGCCTCCACCTTATCAAGTGTTTTTAAAATCGAAGACAAAAAAGCCGCTGAAGAGAAAGAAAAACTCAAAAAGCGCCGAGAGCAACAGAAAAAACCCCCTTCCCCAACAGCACCAGGCACGACACCGGTTTCCGCCGAATTAAAAGTCACTATCGTCGCCGATGAAAGTACCAACAGCTTATTGATACGTGCCACGCCGCGTGATTATCAGCAATTACTAGAAACCATTCACGCGCTTGATCAAGTGCCTAAAGAAGTCATGGTGAACGTCGTCATTGCTGAAGTCACCCTAACGAAAGACACTCAATTTGGTATTGATTGGCAAGCCATGTTCAGAACTAACAGCTCATTTGGCTCAAATGTTCAGGTGCCTACCGGCAATTTTCCGGCCGGTGTCACTCCAAATCAGGACTCCGGCATTACCAGCGTGGGGAACCTTGGTGGGCTTTCTATCAATTACTTATCAGGTAGTTTGAACGCGTTATTAAATTTCGTGGCTTCAACCAATGACATCAGCATTCTGGCACGCCCCTCTATTTTGGTGCGTAACAACGAAGAAGCTTCGATTAATGTGGGTACAAATGAACCCTTTTTAAGTGGGGTAAATACTTCTACCGTAAATAATCAGTTATTATCTAATGATGTGCAATATCGAGACACCGGTGTCATCGTTAAGGTAACACCGCGCATCAATGACGATGGCATTATTAATATGAAAATTGAACAAGAATTAACCCAACTGGGAACACCGAGAACGACTCAACAACTGCAATCATTTGATACACGCAAGATAGCAACCTCTGTCGTGGTGCGTGACAACAGTGCAATAGTCATCGGTGGCTTGATTCAAACCCGAAAAAAGAACAATAAACAAGGAATACCCGGCCTACAAGATTTACCTATTGTCGGTAGTATATTCTTCTCTTCAACCGATACGCAAGATGTCCGTACCGAATTAGTACTCATCATCATACCCCAAATTGTCAATCCAGAAATGGATAATCGCCCAATGGTGCAAAACTTCAGGCGGCGTATGCAGATGGTGTCACAAATGTTGAACGAACAATATGTTTTTCTCAATGAATAACAAGACTCCAAACTAGGAGTCCAAACTTTAGTTTGGCAGTGCCAAGTTAAAACTATTGAAGCGTCCAACCTTTGCAAGACGGAGTTTGCTGGGGTGTTAGTTAAATTTGAGATAATTTTGCGCTGTTTTTTTTCACCCTGCCAAACGTTAGTTTGGACGACTGCCAAACTAAAGTATCAAAAAAGAGCTATTAATCCTCGTATAATTAACTCGGTTATTTTAACCTCATTTGGGAAACATACTGATGTCCGTCACACTCTCTATTAAAAAGGTACCAGAAACGATTGCACATCGCCTGCGCATCCGTGCCGATCGTAACCGTCGCTCCTTGCAAGACGAATTGATGACCATTCTAGAAGAAGCAGTCAAAACCAGTTTTTATATGCCAAACCCAATATTGGCTAAAGAACAAGCCCTCTCAGTGGAAACGCCAGCTAATTCTCAAGTGTTTTACCTGGCAGATTATCTAATCGACTCATCGGTTGAAAGTTCCACACCCAAAACTGTTCAAGCATCCAGATTGACTACGACACCTGATAACCTTAAAGCCTCTCTTTATGCCATCTTTTATTGTCAAGCTGAACAACTAACAATAATAAGGGATGATGAATTAAATGTATTTGTCGCGTTTCCTAAACAACTCTCAGGAAAACTCGTACTCTCAGAAAATAAAAATTTTTCCCTTGTTTCCACACAAAAAGGCGATTGGTTTAAAGTACAACACTTGAATTTCCATGACTTACAAACCGCTGTACAAAATGACCAAAAGACGGATTGTAGAACCGTGCGCCTAGAATTTTCTCTTATTGAGACTGAAATTAAACACACACCCGGTATTTGTGGTGGAGAAGCACGTATTCGCAACACACGAATTCCAGTATGGACTTTAGTATCTCTTCGTCAACAAGGTGCCACAGACAGCGATCTACTTGACAGTTATCCGAGTCTTATCCAAAGCGATTTAGAGGCTGCATGGAAGTATTACCAACACCATCAAGATGAAATTTTAACCGCCATGGCTTCGCAAGATGAAGATTAAATTATACGCGGATGAAAATTTCCGTAAACCGACTGTCGAAGAATTACGTCGATTAGGTTATGACATATTAACGGCTTATGAAGCAGGGCAAGCTAACCAAGATATACCCGATGAAGAGGTGTTAGCGTTTGCGAAGCAGCAAAAACGTGCTGTTATTACCTATAATCGAAAGCACTTTATTAAATTGCATCACCATATCAAGGAACATACGGGTATTATAGTGTGTACCGAAGATCATCATGATCAACGACTTGCCAAAAATAGTCACTCTCAGTTAACGACACATATATCATTAGACAATAAGCTCATTCGTGTCAATAAACCCTAATAAGTTGATTTTGCTAATAAGTAGCTTACCTACGTGTCTGCCCTTTGTGAAGTGCCACTACGGGGGCGTATTAATAAAGCCAGGGGCACCGCCCCTGGAAGAGCCCCCAACGGGGCGACATTAATATCTGTCTAATGTTTGTAGTAGGCGATTTATCGCCTAAATTACCGTTTTCAAGTTCACAGAGTATCACTTCAGTTACACAAAGTATGTATAATTCTGCCCTAGAGTTCATTGGAATTTAGCCGAAATTGCCAAACAAGCAACAGTGGCTCAATTATCGCAAAAAGTAACGTTCAGAAAGAGAGAATTGGAAAGTCAAAGAACTTTATACTCAAATTAAACAATGGCTCATGCCTCTGGAAGAGGACGGTTTATTGCGTTATAAAGAAGAAACGTTGCCCGCGAGTTTGGTAGGAGAAGGGATTGAGGCAGAAATGAGAGACGAGTTGACAACGGGAAAATTCCGTCAGGAGTTTGGCAGTCGTCCAAACTTTAGTTTGGCACTCGTCAGGACTCCAAACTTTAGTTTGGCCGCCGCCGGAGTCCAAACAAACGTTTGGCATAAGACGCCGGCCGGTTATTGACCTATTTTTGTTAGGGATATTTGGCGTATCTTGAGGGCCATAAAAGATTTTGGAAGTTTTCAAATTAAGATATGGCCCTCTTTGGACGGCGTGGAGTCCAAACTTTAGTTTGGCAGTCGCCGCAGTTGATTTCTTTGCATAAGCCAAAAGCTAAAGTACGTATCAGGGCACTATACCTAATTTTGGGACGATCCTGAGTTGAAAATTCGCTTATTTCTGGGATCAAAGTACTTAATAACTACCGTGCATAACTCCTTAGAAGGAAGCCAATAGCTCTGCGGTTT
>NBMI01000069.1 GCA_002085445.1 Candidatus Parabeggiatoa sp. nov. 2 | reverse complement strand
CGGTCGGAAATATCGCGTTGTCCCAATTCAAAGGGGGTAATGCTTTCCTGCGCTTCCCACTGTTGTTGGCAATTTTCCAAGTCGTAGCGGATGCCAAACGTACTTTGATAACGTCCTTCAGCCGTTTTTGCCATGAGTTTGATAATAAGGTCATTCACCATTTGTGGAATGGCCGCATTAATTTGCATCGGTGGCGTTGGATTTTTGGCAATGTGACAATGGACTAATTCCATCGCATCATCCGATTGGAAAGGCACTTGCCCGGTGAGCAGTTCGTAGAAAGTCACCCCCAACGAATAAAAATCCGTGCGATAGTCAATGCCCCGATTCATGCGCCCGGTTTGTTCCGGGGACAAATAGGCCAACGTGCCTTCTAGCGTATTGGGGCTTTGAATTTCTTGGGTTTCTCGTGGTAACAGGGAGGCAATGCTAAAGTCAATCAGTTTGACTTGCTTGGTTTGGGGGTGAATCAGGATATTTTGTGGTTTGATATCCTTATGAATCACACGGTTTTGATAAAGACCTTCTAATACTTTGACAATCGCCAGCGCGACGTTAAAAAATTCGGTTAACGTCAATGGATTGTCGGTCATATAATGGGATAGAGAATCCGCCCCTATCTCTTCCATCACCAGGGCAAAGCCGTTATGGTAGTTTTCTAGCGCGTAAGGGTGAACAATCCCCTCCAATTCAAGGTTTTTGGCAATCGTGTATTGGTTGCGAAATTGCACCAATTCCTCGAAGTTCGGGTATTCATTCCTTAGGAATTTAATCACCACCGGTTGATTATCGATGCCTCGTGTGGCCCGATAAATCAAGGTTCTTGGGCCATCATATATTTTTTCAGTCATCTGATAGCCAAAGAGGGTTGGTATGATTTCTGGCATATTTTGGGTTTCTCCTTAAAAATAACTACAAGGATTGTATTTTATAAAGGATTACACTGTTGGGTTATTGGAGTCCAAAGCTTTAGCTTTGGGAGATAATAACTACAATCCTTGTAGTTATGGTTGGTTATTTTTGCTTCAAAACCAACAAAGTAATGTCATCAAACACCTTTTGGGTGTCAATGTATTGCTTGACATTAGCAATAACCGCTTGTAGGATTTCTGGCGCGGATAAATGCCAATTGCGATTAACAACTTCACATAACCATTCTACCCCATAATGTTAACCTCTATTAGCCCCTTCGGTATGTGTGTGTTATTAAAGCCAGGGGCAACGCCCCTGGCTTTCTTATTTAGCTTCCCTCCTTCCCTCTAGGGGCGATGCCCCCGGCTTTGATAAAATCGAAGTCGTTATTTGAAGTCAGTTTTACCCTTATTTTTGTATGGCTATTGCCACTGATTTGTGGGCCATAAAACCATTTTTAATATTCGAACTTTGCCGCGGACAATTTATTTAAGTCATTGATTGTGGAAAATTTATTGATGTCATTGATGGTAATATTTCTCGCATTGCTCCAAATGACAGTAGAAAAAATGTCCGGTACTCAGCCCGAACTTATCATATTCCAGCCGCGTCAGGTAAGTGTAACTATGCTGGGCCTTTTTGCCCGATGCTGCCCGAATCGCTCCACCCGAATTATACTGATTTAACCGTTTCACCCAATGGCCCATAAAAGCGTTCTTCCATTCCCGATTGATCTTCAACCGTGATAATGCGGTTAGCGCGATTATCAGCGGCCCCCGGTTCACCATAACTATAACGAACATCAATGGGCGGAAACAGCGTTTTTCCTTTGTTATCAATACGTTGCGGATAATGGATGCTTACCCCTTGACGGCCCAACGCTTCGGTTATCGGGTAGTATTGTTCAATGCTACGGCCGATAAAATCGTAGCTGACATGCCCAGACACCGTCATCACCGCTTGGGCGGCCGTCTCAATACCGGTATGGATAGTGGCATCCTTTTTGGTTTGCAACACGCGCTTCAAGCCATCGGTAAACAACACCGTTTCTATCGGATCATTCACATCCCGATACACATCAATATGTGTTGTCAGTGCCCAAGGATCATCGGCGTCGGGATGATACGCAAAGCGAATCGTCTCGAAGCCACTCCCCGTTTGATAAGGCCCCACAATGGTAGCGACGCGGCCAAACTTGTCATACGTGTAGTCCAGCGGCTGATTGTTGATATCAGTCGTGTTGACCACTTTGCCAAACTTCAGGTTATAGCGGGCCGTTGAGACATAACCAAAACTGTCCGTGACGCTGACATTATGGGTATGCACTTGGTCATCATACGCATAGTCCAAACGATAGCGTTGGCCTCGGTAATTTTCTGGGCCAGTGGGCTGGCTGATATTACCATATACAAGTCACACTCGATATCCGCCACGGCCGATTTAGGTGCTTGATATATAATATATTGATTATGAAGTATTTTTCTGTCCAAATCCCCACTTTTTATTTCTTGATATAATCAATTAACCTCTTTGCTTCATCGAAATACTGCATCAAAGTTTGCAAGTCAAGCAATCCGATTAATTTGGGGCCATCGAAGGCCTTTGAATATCGTTTACCAATTTTTCTCTCGAAGCCTCGTCTTATTTTTACCACATCAAAATATTGCCTGAAAATGGTGTCAAGTTTTTCACTTGGTTTGTTAATCTGTTCTGGATGCTTATTTTTTATTAAAGAATTACCACTGATTTCTTCATTGTCTCTTTTCCGTATCAATCCTTCATCTTTCCCAAATTCTTCAATTTTATCGACTTGGGAAAGTATCCACGCTTCCATTTCCTGAATCATAAAAAAAACTTTTGCTGTATCAAACGGCTTATATTGATTAAGCCGTTCATCTCTTTTTTCTTCTATAGCATCCAAATCTCTCAAAAGAACAGCATTAATCCCTTGGGTATCCATAAGCTCCAGCATTTTTCGGGCTTGTGTTATGGTTCCAAAGGGCTTAATCCGGAGATTAAATTCGGTAGAGGATAGCTTTTGAGAAAATAATTGATGAAAATTTTCACGAAAAATGGCACTATTATCAACTGTCAATACGGCCGGATTTTCTGATTGCACGCCTTCTATATAAATCGTAATATCTACCATCGCTTTCCACCTATCAAGCCTTGTAACCAAGCTTGTCCAGCCAGATAATCTTCGCTCCACTCGTCAAACTCATCCGGGGATTTAACAACGACCTTTGTCTCGTTATCCTGATTTTTTTCAAAGATTAAAATGTCATCAATCTCGAATGAATTGAGTAATAATGGTGAGTGAGTAGCAATGATCAGTTGGGTGCTATTTGAAGTCTGTTTCATGGCTTGTGCAATCGTATTGATCATATCCGGATGAAGACGGGTTTCGGGTTCATCAATGCATACCAGATAACCGCGTTCCGGGTTAAATAATATGGATAACAACAGCAAATAACGGAGGGTTCCATCTGAGATATGCTCAATAGAAACGGAACGAGAAAGATATTTTTCACGAAGTACCAAATATAATTTGGAACCGAGAAAAGCAAAATTGATGTCTTTAAAATAAGGATTGATTTTCCTTATGGCTTCTTCGATTTTCTCATAGTTAAAAGGATGGTTGTTTTTGGTGTTATTAAGAATAGTCATCAGATTTTGGCCATCCGGTAACAATTTGGTCTCAGTACCATAACCGGCCGGTTGTCTGATTGAACTATTAATAGACGTATCAAAATAATAATAAACAGAAAGCGCCTCCAAAGCTCTCTTTAAGGTAAACAGAGGATAAAATCTATCAGGATCAGAAATTTGTCTCAAAACCGGCTCCGTTGATCTGAAATTGAGCTGATTATTTTCTTGCGGATATCTTTGGATACCCACTTTTCCGCCTTCTCGTGTAGAAATAACACCTTGAGCATTGTCCATTTCCATATAGATAAAATCGTTATCATCTGGTTTTATACCGCTGGTATACAGTTTTTCTTTCAAATAATATGAAGTCATACCCGCCGGAAAGATGCTTATCTCGTAAATCGGATTGTTAGGAAATGGATATCCTCCTTTCTGCATCACGTTTTTAATCACATTTTTATCAAATTCAAACGACAATTTTATATAATCTTGTTGTTGTTGATTGAAATTGATAACGGCATTAAACCCACTCCATTCTTTTAAAAAAACGGTCTCCAATCCGTTTCCGATAATACTCTCCTGAAGTAGATGGATCGCTTTAAGAAAATTTGATTTTCCACTGCCATTAATTCCCACGAGAATATTAATATCAGGATTAAGTTCTATCGTTGTCGGATGTCTGAAGCTAAAAAAATTTTCCAGTGTTATTTTAGAAATCATAACCTGCCTCTTTGATATGGGGCACCTTCCCATTTTTCAGGGTAAGTGTGGTTAATCGTAAGGAGAAAGCCGATTTATCGGCTTTGAGGCCGGCCTCACCCTCGGCCACTACTTGTGAAGATGAATTACCCTTTGATGGGAAGGTGCCCTTGTTCGTAGCCGATTTATCGGCGGCTTTGAGGCCGGCCCAATCAGCTACGACTTTCGTTTATAAATTAATTACCCTGAAAATGGGAATGCGCCCATTGACCGGTTTCCATTTTGTTACGTTTTATCTAAAATAATTGAACTCCATGCTTCTAAGCTGCTATTTTCGAGACTCGTTTGTTCTTCTAATAATTTAAGAATTGATTTAATCTCATTAATAGGCATTGTCAAAAATGATTTCACAACTTGAGTAATCGCAATTTTTCGTGATTTTGCCGTTATTAAAACTAAACCATTATCCTCAGCAAACGTTTTCATTGCTCTTAAGGTTGGCAAAAACTTCTTGTTTTGTAAGCCATCAAACAAATGTAGCAATAATGTACCTCGTTCAAAATCTTTTTCCGTTATAGCCACAAGAGATGAACGAAATGTATTGGAAATTTTTGAGACTTGTGGTTTTTGCTCTACATTATTGTGGCTGACAGATTTTGCTTTTAACAATATATGTTGCAAGAGAGTGACTATTATTGTTTGAGTCAATTCCTCATTTGAGAGTAAAATAGCCAGTGCTTCATACGAATCAGGGCCATATCTTTCTAGCAGTTTTGCTATATCTGTCAGTAACTGTAGTTCTTTATTCATAACCTAATCCTATTCGCAAATTCTTCGGCAAACGCTTTAAATTGCTGTGCTTGCTCTGTCCGAGCATAAGATGTTCTAAAAATGGGTTGTCCTTCTCTAGCCCCTTTTGGATAAGAACGAGAATAATTGTTCTCATTAGAAAATACATACCCTTTTTCTTGTTTAGCTAATATTTTTACTTCTTCTTTAGCTCTCTCTTCTTCAGGTGAGTAATAAGTCACTGCGTTGAAAACAATTCCACTTAATTCTAAGTGATGTTCTTCATATTTTTCCTGAAAATCAAGCATAGAGCTAACCAACAAAGGAAGTCCTATCGTAGATAAATATTCTGGTTTCACGGGTACTAAGAGAAATTCACTTGATAAATAGGCGGCCGTGGCGAGAAGAGATTCAGTTGGCGCACAATCTATCAATATAATATCATATTCATTTTCAAGCTTTTTTAGTACAACAGCTATCTTGTACCGATTGAAAGGTCAATGCGTTATTATTACCTCTTAACTTATCCGTTCATGAAAGCGTATCCGGTGTACTAGTGCAGGATCGCTCCAATCTTAATACCACCCACAGCCTAAAAGCTTAAGTACCCTAAAGGGCACTGCAAGAGGCTCAGTAGGCTTTTGCCTACTTTCGCTTTTAGACAACGGCTTTAGTGAAAGTTGGTAATCATCAATATTTCTAACGTGAGCTCGACTTTTCAATAAGTTATATAAATATTATGTTAATCAAATAGTTGATTACAATTAATTGATTAAAAATACAGTTTTATTATATGAGATACCCTTAGCATTAATAGGTGAATAACCCTTATTTGTGGGCCATCAACTGGAATGAACCAGTACAGTTTTTTTTAACTGATTGATAATTAAGTCATTATAACTAAATAATTGATACAAATCATAATTTTATAACCGGCCTTGATATTTAAAGTCGAACTCACGTTTCTAGTCACAATCACGTCCGCATCACACGTTAATGCCGCGGCACATTGGAGCGCATCTTCAAAATCTTTCAGGGGCAAATTGGCAGCATATAAGACTTCATTGTTGGAAGTGGGTACAACTTGTACAAATTGACATAATTCCAGAATGAACTCTTTAGCTTTTTCTTTGGTACCCGTCTTAGAAAAGATATAAAAGGCTCACGTTCTAAACCAACATCCAACAGTATATCGCAGTCTACAAAGATGTTCTTCATAATTTGTAACGCTCTGCTAAATATTCAAACCGCAAATCTTGGTCTGCATGATTTAAAGGGCGAGCTATCCCTTTAAATTGACCGCGCCATCGCTCAGAGAAGGTTGTTTTTGGTTTGCTTGTATCAACATAATTGATGGGCCGTAAAAACACAATCACATCCAATTCCGCGTTGGGCAGTGCTGTGGGTATGTTCAAATGCAAATGACCATCGGTACCCACACGAGAACGTAAAGTAATGTTTTGCATGGATTTTATTGCTACTCAACTGAATTATTTTTGAGCCAGTGTCAGGTGCATCCGACGCACTATCAATCCATACTCCACATTTAAAAGAGGCAACGGACGCATCCGACGCTCGCTAGGCAGAAGTACAAACAACTGATTTTGGGTATAAACGGATTTATTCAAGGGCCATTAAGACTCATCAAACAATTCAACGGACGAACAAATCGGCCCTCTTCGTTAATATTCTGTACTCGCTTTGATAATGTCGGGTGGGTAGAACTTCGTTACACCCACCACACCCCCACATTCATAATAAACAACCCAAAGTCAATAGAAAGAGAACGAAATGGTGGGTGTAGCAAAGCTCTACCCACTCTACGCTCGCTATATTGTCAGAATCATGAGTCAGTGGATTAAAGGATTTACCGGATAAAAGTAGACAATTTAATCCATCAATTAACTCATGTTACGCTGGCTAGGTTCAGTAATTTTTTTTGAGCTGTGTTGTTGTAATTTGCTGGTATGTTGTTGCCAGTAAACAAGTTCCTCTGCTATTGTCAAGTTTTTGGTTTCTTCGTAGATTTTTTTAGCACCACGATGTTGAAGTGCTATACAACTAAATGGTTTCGCTTTCATAATTAATGACCTCTGGTGGAGAATAAATGTTAATCTCAGTATAACCGTTTACCGTATTAATGGCACGATAGAGGGGAACTTTCTGGAAGTGTACAATATGTTTGAAGTTCCAACTTACGATGAGTTGACATTTTGCTACGGTTGCCAGTGCAACATGAAGTGCATCTGCTGTCGATTTTTTAGTGACAATACCGGCATCAAGGTAAGCTTGACGCAATAATAATGCTTCTTTAGTAATAGCAATAAAATCAGCATATTCTGTCATTTCAGAAAAAAATTGACGTACCTCTTCTGGCGCCAACTCAATCTCTCTTTGGACAACGGGAGAAATAACTAATCTAAAGTGTTTTTCTCTCACTTGCTGAAAAAAAGCTTTGCTTGCTTCATCAAAACCTTCATCAAAAACACCTCCAAATACAGAAGTGTCTGCATAAGAAAGTATTGGTCTATTTGCGTTTTCCATAATGAAACCTCTACAACGGATACGCGAAAACAACGGATAAAGCGGGATAATTCTCACTCAAATCTAAAACAACAGCTATCTTGTACCGATTGAAAGGTCAATGCGTTATTATTACTTGTTAACTTATCCGTTCATTTCGCGTATCCGTTGTACTAGACTGTCAATTCAGACAATTGAACAATGGTGGGTTTCACTGCGCCGGTAACGAAGTTGCGCTTTGCTCTACCCACCGACACTTGCTACGCTTGCTTTTTATCTTCATCAGCTAAAAAAGGATTTTGAATTGTTAACGTGGATTCAATGACTTGTCCATGTTGCAAATCTTCAGTATAAAGAATCGTGCAATTTTCAGCCAATGCAACGGCGATAATCAAGCTATCATAGAAGGAATAGTGATATTTATTCGCTAAATTCAATGCACTAACTATGTTATCAGAAGTGATGGTGGCTACCTGACTCACATCGGTTATTTGAGTTATAGCGGCTACTATATCGGTATATTCCATTTGAAATTTTCGCCGTAAAACGTTAGCGAGTTCACCCAATACTTGGGTACTAATAATAGGTTGGTTATTTCTAAATAATTTTTTGGCGATGGATTGTTTATCTGGTTCATCTTGTGAATATAAATAAACCACAATATTGGAATCAAAAAAACGCTTATCGTTCATTAGCTTCTTCACGGTTAAAACGAAATCCTTTGGTTTTCAGTGAAATGGCATCAAAGGCATAACGATCTTTCTGGGTTTGAACTGGAGACTCGATTTCTTCAATCAACAAAATAATACGCACTTGTTTGTCATCCCATTGTTGGAAATGGGGAGGTAGTTTTATCATGCCATTCTGTGGTTTCAGTTTAAATTCAAATGTTTGCACTTTTACTCCTCTATAAAAAAATGAATGTCTGAATCATAATTTGATCATAATTTGCATAATTTCCAGAATTTCCAGAATAAAAGCAATAACTTCAACAAGCCCATTCTGGATCATAATTTGATCAGGATTTACAGAATTTCCAGAATAAAAGCAATAACTTCAACAAGCCCATTCTGAAAATTCTCTATACAACGGATACGCGAAAACAACGGATAAAGCGGGATAATTCTCACTCAAATCTAAAACAACAGCTATCTTGTACCGATTGAAAGGTCAATGCGTTATTATTACCTGTTAACTTATCCGTTCATGAAAGCGTATCCGTTGTACTAGTACAGGAGAGCGGAAATCCCCATACCACCTCAGCCAACAGCTAAAGCCGTTGTCTAAAAGCTTAAGTACCCTAAAGGGCACTGGAATTCAGTCGGCTTGAGCCTCCTATCGCTTTTAGTCATGAGCTTGAGCTACTGGCAGAATGGTATAGGGATTTCCGCTCTCCAGCACTAGACTGTCAATTCAGGCAATTGAAGGAATGGTGGGTTTCCCGATAGTACAACGGATACGCGAAATGAACGGATAAGAGTACAACGGATACGCGAAAACAACGGATAAAGCGGGATAATTCTCACTCAAATCTAAAACAACAGCTATCTTGTACCGATTGATAGGTCAATGCCTTATTATTACTTGTTAACTTATCCGTTCATGAAAGCGTATCCGTTGTACTAGACTGTCAATTCTGACAATTGAGGAATGGTGGGTTGAACCTAGCGGGTAACGAAGTTGCCGCTTTGCTCTACCAACCTTACGCTCGCTACTTGGTGGCTGGCTGTTTCTTTTTATTTTCCCATAATTCCTTTCCTAATAACATTTCAGCAGGACTTATCATAATTTCAAGCACTTGTCCTATAGCTGCAAGACTAATAAAAGTAATCGCAGAAAGAAGATCGCCTACTCTTGATATTGGATTGAGTTTACCCAAAATGGATTCACTCTTATTAGACGCAAAGAGAGTTTTTATACCCAACTTAAAGTGTGCTTTCCTAACTTTAGGATTCAGTAAATTACCAGCCCCACCACCGCTATTATCCAAATCAAGGTCATGAGTTATACCGCCTTCCGTGTAAACACGTTTTCTTCCACTTGCGGTGCTTAAGATTTTTGTTCTGACTTCAGATTTTGCATTTTCAGCTCTATCGTTTGGACCATAATAACGAGCACCTCCTGAAATAAGCTGTGCTAGTCTATCTATAAGTCCCAATTTTGGTTTATTGCTCTCCAGTTCATCTTGACACATACCTGTAGGGTCAATGTATCTGATTGGATTTTGCCCAGCATAATGATAGAGATTGAGATTAACAGTGTTGAAAACACCACCTATACCACGAAGATTCCGATCGTGTTCCTTGTTACCAGTAGGCAAATACTCAGCCAAAATTGGATCAGGCGACTGCCATATACTTGTTCTTGGATCATAATACCTCGCTGGAAAGTTGCCTTGGGTATCGGACACATAAGCACTGCTACCCAGATGATCGGGGTGGTAGTAGTATAAGTCCTTCTCTAGCGGTACTTTGCCATTTGGATTCTTGCCCGGCTTGTCTTGTTTCATCAACTTGGAGACTAGGCGCGTTGTGCCTGCATAAATATGCTTGGTGCCGACTTCGCGGTTTCTAATCACAAAGAATTGGTTGATATAAGCCGTTTCGCCTTGCGGCCCGCGTTTAATCACTCGTTGTCCGGCATCATTGTACTTATACGTTTTGGTATGCCCGTTGTCGCTAATCGACTGGATACGGTTTTCTTCATCCCAAACGAGGGTACGACGTGTGCCATTTTGATCATGTTCCCAACCGGTTTGATTGCCATTGGCATCATAGCTAAACGTCCGATCCCCAATATGCGTTGGCGCATGCGGCTGATAGCCCGCATATTCATAGTGCCAATCATAAGTGGTCTTTTTCTGCGTAATCAGCGTACCTGATGGTTGCCGCAATGTATGCAGTTGGTTTTTGGAGACGATGTTATGGATACTGTCATAAGTCATCGTCAACTGATAACGATGCTGTTTGTCAGGCTGATAGTCAAAAGTGCCTTCGGCAGAAACCAGCCGATACAGATCGTCATACTGATACACAAATTGCGTCGCGCCACCCATTTTACTGGGCGATTCCACCGCCGCTAAATTGGCTTGGCCAAACGCCGATTCAGCGGGTTGTAGCTATAACGAGTCCTGACATTATTACCCAAATCGACAAACTGGCGTTGCCCGAACTTATCATATTCCAGTCGCTTCAGGTACGTGTAACTATGCTGGGCCTTTTTGCCCGACGCGGCCCGAATTGAGCCACCCGAATCATACTGATTCGTGAGTACTTCGCCATCGGGATAAACCAACCGTTGCAGCCGATTCCAGGTATCAAACACAAACTCGGTGGTATAAACCTCTGGACTGTTGACACTCGCGCCTTGCGTATCCGAATCCACCGTTTTGATGGTTTTAACCGTTTCGCCCAATGGCCCATAAAAACGTTCCTCCATCCCCGATTGATCTTCAACCGTGATGATGCGGTTAGCGCGATTATCAGCGGCCCCCGGTTCACCATACGTATAACGAACATCAATGGACGGAAACACCGTTTTGTCTTTGTTATCAAGACGTTGCGGATAATGGATGCTTGTCAGGCGGTTATAGTCATAGTCATAAACGATTGCCTCACCGTCAGCCCGCAGATTCTCGGTGATTTTTTCTCGGACATTCGAGGCCAAATCATAAACCGTCTCCGTCAGGCCCATATCAGGATTATCTATATGAGTCCGTCGGCCCAAATTATCATAAGACACCTCCGTGATATAGAAGTGATCGTCCATCACCGAAACGATTTGTTTCATCGGATCGTACTCATAACTTGTCCACAGAATCTGGCTGCCACCGTTGTTAAACTCCTTGACGGCCGTGATGACACCGCGCACCTCCTTATAAGTATCTTTGTAGATACCATTTGCGTCAGTGACTCGCGTCCAGAACTGGGTTTTGCCATTGCGATCCTCACCAAACCCATAGTCCATGCAGGTGCTGCTATCATCTGGAATCGTGGTGCAGAGGCTGCGATCCAACACATCATAAGTCGTCTTCGTCGGCTTGACGCTATTCACACCCGAATTAAACACCCCTTGACGGCCCAACGCTTCGGTTATCGGATAGTATTGTTCAATACCGCGCCCGATAAAATCGTAGCTGACATGCCCAGACACCGTCATCACCGCTTGGGCGGCCGTCTCAATACCGGTATGGATAGTTGCATCCTTTTTGGTTTGCAACACGCGCTTCAAGCCATCGGTAAACAACACCGTTTCTATCGGATCATTCTGATCCCGATACACATCAATATGTGTTGTCAGTGCCCAAGGATCATCGGCTTCGGGATGATACGCAAAGCGAATCGTCTCTAAGCCACTCCCCGTTTGATAAGGCCCCACAATGGTAGCGACGCGGCCAAACTTGTCATACGTGTAGTCCAGCGGCTGATTGTTGATATCAGTTGTATTGACCACTTTGCCATACTTCAGGTTATAGCGGGCCGTTGAGACATAACCAAAACTGTCCGTGACACTGACATTATGGGTATGCACTTGGTCATCATAGACATACTCCAAGCTATAGCGTTGGCCTCGGTAATTTTCTGTGCCCGTGAGCCGGCTGAGATTGCCGTATTGGTCATACACGATATCCGTCACGGCCGCACGGCCGTCTTTCAGATAAATACGCACTTGCGTCAGATTACCGGTGCCCGATTCAAAAGTCGCCTCACGCCGCCGCATCACCGTACCATTGCCTTTCACAACAATACTATTGGCTTTACCAACAATATAATTGGCTTCATCTTTGAAATAACCAATCTCGGCCTCTACATCATCTTGCGCGCCAACATCGGCCGCATCAACAAAGCGAACAATATTGCCCAAGGCATCAAATTGGTTGCTGGTATGAGTGGTTTTACCCGGTGTGGCTTCACCTTCATAAAACCGCTTATCAACGCGCCGGAGTTCTGGGAACACCGTGGCCGTCAAATGATTCAGGCTTACCAACTCATTGCCCGTGTCAAGATTCCGCAAAAAGTAGCGGTTTTGGGTTTCCAGATACTTATTGCCCTCAGCATCGGCCGTGGTTTCGCTGACTAACAGCCCTTTATTATAATAGCTGTTGTTATGGAACACACGAGTAATGGAACGATACAACTTATCGCCCTGACTCGCATCCCGATGTTCTTCTACCAGCGTGCGATAACCATAAAAATCCCGTTCCTGCCGATTGTAGAAACCATCCTCATAGCGATAAGTCTTCACTTGGACATCCACACCATCGCCTGAATGGCCGTCGTTGACTTCAACGCGAGACATCACCCACTTACTATGCGGCTGTGCATAAGTATTACCACTACGCGCATAATCGACAGTAATCGTCGCGCCTAACGGCCGATGAACCGCCTTTAACAGATTGGTACGGCCGATCGGACTTAGCCCAACTTTGATACTGTCATCACTGGTTGAATATAAATAATCAGAATGACCATCACCATTAATATCACTAATACTGACCTCAGGGCGATTCATACTCTTATTGAAATCAGCACCGGGGTTAATAATCAGTGAAGCTACAACCAATGGTGGAACCAGAGGAATAGGAATAGTGAAATAAACACCGGCATTAAAAACGGCGTTACTGCTAACCGAAATACCTTTTCGGATGCTTAGGGGCCAAGTGATTTCATTGGTAAAACCACTGCCGGTATTTAACCTAACCCGAAGTACATTGGCACTATCACTATCAAGTAAACAACTTTTAACACTGATAAGCGGCGTATTATCATCAATAGTGACAATATCCAATAAACCATCACTGTTAATATCAAGCAAAGTATAAAACGATTGCGACTTATCACAAGTAACGGTAGCACCACCGGCAAAACTATAATAACCCGTATTAAAACTGACGCCTAAATTACCACTAAGAGACGCATTGGTACTCGCAGAGTGATTAATAGCAGCATTACCCCAAATTTCTGGAGACGCAAAACCATAGCCTAAATTAAAAGCCACTAAAAGTTGACTACCTTGCTGAATCAGGCGATCCGGTAAACCATCACCATTAATATCCATCAAATCAAAATTGGTATCACTTCTCGCATCGGTAACATTACCAGAAAAGCCCAGCGAAGCCATTAAATTTTTACTATTTTTCTTAGCCGTCATCAACGGGAAAGTACCCCCGCCAAAACCAACGTTTTTGCTATCAGAAGTCGTTTTGCGTATCTTATCTGAATGTGATAACGTAGAACGCCGTCCACTTTCCAAGCCACCAAGCATAGTCGAGTATTGCACGCCACCATTACAAACGATGTCTGGGAATCGATCCGCATTCATATCCCGATAGTCACAGATACTAACACTGGTAGAATCCGTCTTTGCGGCTGAGACACCCAATCCTAAACTAACCGAGTCATTTTCCGATCTGCTGAGGCGTGATATAGCACGAGCACCGGCAAAATGATGAGGACGAGGTACTTCAATATTATCTAATCCCTTTCTGGAACTACTCAAAGTCTCAGCTTGTGCCCAAGCATTTTCATCTATGCTCATCCAGCGTTCAAATGCCGGATCAACAAAATAAGGCACGACTTTCAAAGTATCTGTTTCGGGATCAAAATCATCTCTCAGCTTGATATCATCGGCCGTGATTTCAACTGGCGTAGTCGCTCGTTGCCGATTACCGTCATAACCAAAAACACTCCAACCGCGATAAGATTCTGGAATCAGTACCAATTGACGCGCACTATGAAACTCAATAGGTACCGAGTAAGAACGTTCTGAATTTGGAACAACTATCGCGACCGCTTTTTGAGTGAGTTTGGCTTCTAATTCCGGATCAAGCTCACTCAATTCAAAGCGGAGTACTTCATTTTGATTCGGTTTAATCGTAATACTGCCATTATCGACCACGCCATCAGTAATCGTTATAACATGTTCCGCGATAATGCTTTCACCACGTTTAACCAATAACGTAACGCTATCGTTGGTAGTCGTATCATCTATAGCAGTCGTCAATAACGGATTAATCTTATAAGAACCGCTTGCTGGTGCTATCCACTCGCTAGGTATTTCGTGAATAGTCGCATTTTGGAGAAAGACTCCCACAGACTTTTGACTGAGTTGACTTTCTAACGTTGGATCAAGACTACTAAATTCAAAGAAAAGCTTATCGCCTTGGTTAGCTTGAATATAAAATTCACGATTGAAAACCAAGTTATTTTTAATAACAATGATCTGTTTAGCCAGCAATTCACCCCGGCGTTTAACTGTCATTATAAAAGTGCCATTAACGGGTTCATCACCAATTATATTCGTTAATGAAATATTGCTTTCCAAATCAGAAGGTAAAGCAAGTAATGATTTGACCCGATATGTACCTGTTTCCGGTACGATCCAAGGTTCCAAAGGCATAACCAGATCACTTTTGGGATAAACATCAAAACGATACAGAAGACGGCCCTGTACCAATGGATTACCTGCTTGATCCGTTGCTGTCTCCAATTCTGACACCGAAACATAGAAAAATCTGGGTGGTTCAATTGGATTCCATTGCAACTTAGCAAAATCAATCGGCGAATCAACCTTAACTTGCACTGAAAAACCGTCTTTATCAGTCACTTCAAGTTCTTCATTTAAGATAAACGAGCCTTCTTGATTCCAAGCTAATGTTTGGCTATAAAAAGGGACAGGTGAATTATTCTTAAAAATCAATAAAGTAACATCATCAGTGGTCAAGCCTTTTTGCAATTCACCGGCTAACCGCACCGTGCCATTAAAAGGCATAGCGACATACTGCATACCTCGATGTCCCAACAGACTGAAATCATCGCTGGCATTATAATGATAGCCATCTAACCCATTAGCATCCAAGGCTTCTTCAACGTCTAAATACTGAATATCAGGATTCCAACTCACCTGATCATAAGCACCATCAACCCGAGATTGCACGCGGAAATAAATCACATCGCCTTTTGCAACTTTGATGCTATCCACACCCGTTGCTATTTTTTCAGCATAATCATCAGCTTCAATGACGTTTGACCACAATTCGGTCTCGTTGTGCTGAATAACGACTCGTACTCCATCGGCTGTTGTATAAGTTTGCCGTTTAGGATCAGCACTTTCAAGCAGAGCAACTCCACCAACAATACGAATTTGACCACTCCAAGGTGCTATCCAACGACGGAGTGTGTCTAACAATGGCGATGCATCAATATTTTTCTGATAAACTTCTTCATAGTCAGGCACCACGCCATTAGTATCCACCGCACCACTACCAATTGGATAAAGCGTATCGGCATTGTTAGGGCTAAAGAAAGGATGACCATTTTGGTCTATATGGTTGAAAAGCACTTTACCATTGTAAACCAAATCCACCAAACCATCACTATTGACATCACTGAAATATATCTTGGCTTCAGTAAAAGTATTGCTCTTGTTATACCCGGCAGTTGCTCCAAAATAGGTTTCTACTCCAGAAGAAGTCGTACGGCTACTCTGTTTAGAAATTGCCGGTAAACCCGCCACAACGCGAGCCTCACCAAATTGAGTGCCACCATTTGGTCCTGACTGATTCGGGCGATAATAGACAGTTCCGCCTTTCTTATAGAGTTTATCTGGTAAACCATCACCATTAATATCCATAAGAACGAGCAGACCTTCGGAAGAAGTCTTATTAAAGCCTACTTTAACCCCACCAGAACCCTTTTTATCTGTTAGCAAACCGGGGCCGATACCTATATAGAAATGTCCTCCGAGGGTTTCACTACTATTACCACCGATAGCACTTGCTCCACCTTCCGGTATGCCAGCAGATACATTGTCATTTCCAGCATTCCAAGCTTGAGAACCGATAAAGCCCTTAATGCTACCATCTGGATTACGAGCATCGTCATAATAATCAAAGGTATGGGTATTAAAGGCGGCCCCATCTTCGCCTAATTGCGTAATCGACTCTAGCAGCGTTTTACGAAAAGCACCTTCACGATAATTAAAGACATAACTACGCACGGGCTGATCATCAAAACGGATCTCAACTTTACGCAACAAATCGGCCGTGACTTGTTTAAAACCACCACGCGCACTTATCGTGATATCCGGGCGACGGCTTTCGCCTAACTCCCGATCCCGAATAAAGGTGACTTTATAACGCCCAGCCTGATTTTGGTAGCCCGTATAATAAATCGTCTTGATATAAAGTTCATAACCCGGCACCGAGCCTTGCGCTAAACCCACATCAGCCACGCGCACATAACGATATTGGACATTATTCCCGTTAGTATCCCGTGTCTCACGTAACGCCCACTTAAAGATATTACCGTTATAATCAGTCACCACCGCGTCAGCAACCAAGCCATTCTCAGGATCACCACCATAAAACGACTTGCTACCATTCTTATCAGTCACTTCCCACCAATAATTATTGGGATGCGTACCATGCCGAATAATTTTTTGAAACGCACCTTCTACCCGACTACGGAAAATCTTTTCCGCACTGCGTGGCTGTAAAACATCCCGATGCGCCATTGGCGTTAGCATTCCACCACTGAGTGTATAAGTTTCCGTTTCCAAACTGGCATCATAACGCGGCACACCCCAACCGGTATGAATACTAACCGACGGTACCGATAAATCCCAATTCAAACCCATCCAACCATTACCACCCGCCGAACTATAAGAAACGCCTAACTGTGGCTGCATACCAACCCGCCCCGGCGGTATTTCAATAGGATAACTCAAGCGCATGTCACCCATATTATTGGCTTGTGGCACTTCAATCAGATTAATCCCGGCACCTGGATCAGCGGCCTTAATATCCTTAATTTGGGTAGGGTTAAACGACACCGATTCGGGGGCCTCTGGCACGGTTACCACCGAGTTGATCATATCGGTAAAGTGATCGGTATAACTGGTCACTTCTTGGGTTTTGGTATCAACCGCAACCCGTTCCAACGGAGCCCATCGGCCGATTTCTTTATCAAAATAAAAGGTTTTGATATCTTGCTCGGTTTTCCAAGACGGCAGCAAGGATTTATTGTAGGGCAGTTTGATTTTGATTTTCTTCTTAAATTTCATCCCTCGCGGCAGAAACCGAAAACCTTTTTTGCCCTTTGTCACATTGATCATGCCCTGATCAAGCGGCGGGAGGCCGTCATCGATTTCCTCATTGTTGCCGACTTCCCCAGTGCTATCGGCTTGACTGAGTTCTAACGGTTTGATACCTAAGGTAATTTCACCCTCAACGGCATCGGCCCCAATGTCTAACTCGGCCCCGTGATGCGCGATTTTCTTGGCTTGCCCTGGCGCAACCTTATCCTTTTTGATAGTCGGATCTAAAGGAATGGCCTCTAGTTCACTGTTACCTTCAGTTTTATCACCGTCACCGTCAGAGGATGAACTATCAACCACAGTAAAGGCTGCATACAAACGGTCATCTGGCGACATCGGCAATGGCTTACCATTCCCATCCACCATCTCAAAATAGATCTTAAAATCCCCAGTCTCGTTAGGGACTATAAAATCGGCCACCGCTGGGCCGGTTTCACTGGTTTTCAGGCTAAAATAGGGATGGAAATCGCCACCAAACGCACTGCCCGAATAAATTTCCTCATTCAGCGTCGCGCTATGGAAATTCAGCCGGTAATTACTCGCGTTACAATTTGGGGTGACATTTTTCACTGTCCATCTCAACGCCGCCGTTTGTCCAGCCTTCAATTCGTCTGGAATAGGTTCACTCTTTATCCCAACGATTTTGGCAAGACACGACGCGCCCGACACACTCACGATAAAATCATCCGCTTCCTGAGACTCAACCAACATTTGGACACGATAAAAGCGTTGGTTGCCACCGAGATTGGTTTCAACCACCGGCAAAACCAACTGACTGGTTTTCGAGTCAAACGTGGCATATCCCTCAACCGGATGATCAACGGTTGAGATCGTTTTCAATTTAAACAAAAACTGCGTCGCACCACGCACCTGATCCAACTGTGCCTTGTAAACGATCCCATCGTCCAACTGAACACAAGGCACCGACAATTTGCCGTGCCGCTCAACCACCGAATAAACGGCATCACACTCGCCTGCATACGACGCACCCATCGCGCCGCCCAGCAGCCAAACGGCCAACACGCTTTGAAATAATCTGCGTGGTACCGCCTTAGCAGTATGGAGAAAAGGCCGAAGCCTTATCGGTATTTTCATTATTTTCTCCGGGTTTATAACAATTAAAGATAAATCCGATTTCTTGAAGAAATCTGATTTCTTTCACTAAAATAACGCAACATTTATAACTATAGATCATTCATTCAAATTTTGTTAACAGAATCGGTTAAACGGTCAAATTTATCTGACAAACGGTTGAATTCCGTTGTCGGGTATCGTGGTGCGTACCGGCCCAATGCTATTAATGAAGTACAACGAATTGCGCGGATAAACGAATTTAGTACAACGAATTGCGCGGATAAACGAATTTAGTACAACTAATATGCTCTTTAAAAAAATCCGAGGTCTCAAAGACATCGGATTTTTAGCGAGCAAGACTATCGGTTTTGATGGCTTTTCACGGTTAAGTAAGTACAACGAATTACGCGGATAAACGAATGGCCCGGATAAACGAATTTAGTACAACTAATATGCTCTTTAAAAAAATAAGATGTCTCAAAGACTTCGGATTTTTAGCGAGCCTTGTTTGAGGGCCATAAAATACTTTGGAGGTTCTCAAATGAAGTTATGGCCCTCTGTCGCGCTCTTTTAAAAAATCCGAGGTATCAAAGACTATCGGTTTTGAGGGCCATAAAATATTTTGGATGTTTTCAAATGAAGTTATGGCCCTCTGTCGCGCTCTTTTAAAAAATCCGAGGTATCAAAGACTATCGATTTTGAGGGCCATAAAATACTTTGAAGGTTTTCAAATGAAGTTATGGCCCTCTGTCGCGCTTCATTAGTTATACTTTTTGTAGGTGTTTTTTCGCTTAACTTAATGGCAGTGATCTCGGCTTCGGGATGATACGCAAAGCGAATCGTCTCTAAGCCACTCCCCGTTTGATAAGGCCCAACAATGGTAGCGACGCGGCCAAACTTGTCATACGTGTAGTCCAGCGGCTGATTGTTGATATCAGTCGTGTTGACCACTTTGCCATACTTCAGGTTATAGCGGGCCGTTGAGATATAACCAAAACTGTCCGTGACACTGACATTATGGGTATGCACTTGGTCATCATACGCATACTCCAAACTATAGCGTTGGCCTCGGTAATTTTCTGTGCCCGTGAGCCGGCTGAGATTACCATATTGGTCATAAGCTATATTCGAGGTTGCCGCCCACCATATGCTAAATAAATACTAACCTGTATCAGATTACCGATGCGAATTAAGGGTTGAATTGAATATTATGAATTCAGTCTTCATTTTTAATTTTTATATCGATATTCGCATTACCGGTATCCGCTTATCTTAAAAGCAATTTGGATCTTGCATCACCTGTAATCCCAATGTGCCGAATTGTTGCAAACGAGTCGAGTGGAAAGGTTGCAATTTGCCATTAGTTACACAGAGATCAACTTCGGCAAAATCACGGAGGGCCTCATTATCATCCAGCAATTCATCAATAATGGGCAACATTTCTTCAATAATACGGCGACGCTCTTCCACCAAATAGGGTGCATTTAAGTTGAGCGCATCTATCGTATATTGTGCCCGTGCTTGTTCCGATAGTTCTCGTTTAGGATGCGGTTTAACGCTGCCATCAGGTTCGTAACTAAAAAAATGCCGACAGTTATCCTCTAAGGGAGATATAAATAAATTGGGATCGTATTTATCTTGTTCACTTTTGTCTCCACACTTAAAATGTCCACCAAAACGGTCCGCTTTGCTGTGTTTTTGTAGTTCCTCGCTATCAAAAGCAGAGGCAATTAAGTTGTGATAATCAAAAGTATATTCTGGATAACGATTTTTGTCTTTGGGTTTGATATGCTCAATATGGCAGCCAAAAGTGTTCAAATTGATTTCACTATAGGCACATAAACAATATTGCTCAGGTTTTAAATAATATTCTATGAGAGATTGTTTACAATCTGATCCCAATTTTTGCCACGCTTTTGTGGGTTCTGAAGGCGTACCTTGGTCAAATTTTTGTTGTAAACAATAAGGACCTACTGCATTAGCGGGTTTATGAATGTGTCTCATGAGCCTAAAACCTTGTGTTTACGAATCAGCATGTCAGCAAGATTTAAACTAGGTTCGTCTTTGCCTAGACTGTCTTCAAGCTTTTGCCGTAAAGCAATAGCCTTTTTGGTATTATATTCACCATGATTGACCATTTGCAAATAGTCTTGTAAATTAGCAACTTCTGGCAAATTTTGTGGACGCGGATCAACGTGCATAATACTGTGCAAAACACGGTGACTTTCTGAAGCATACGGATTAATAATTGGACGATAAGCACAAATACCGTTTTCTTGGCAACGTTCCAACTGCCAGATATTTTCAGTTTTAACTGTGGTTAAAACGGCTTGGCTGTGGGTGGTAACGATAAATTGCACGTTAGGAAATACTTGCATCAGGGTACTAAGAATCGTTTGTTGCCAACTTGGGTGTAAATGTAAGTCAATTTCATCAATTAATACCACCGCCGGTGACAAACATGAATCAACACCATAGAATGGATTAGCCTGTGCCAGACGACGCGCTAAATCCATGCCCATTGCTAGAGTCGTGCGATAGCCGTCACTGAGCTGTTCTAAGGACAGTATTTCTGGTTCAGTCCAACTCGGATGCTCTATGGTAACGATAAGGTGTAATGGATTAAGTAGTGTGCGAGGGTTAGAACTATAAGGAATAATCTGACAGATAGCTTTTTTGACGGCATCTAAGATTGGCAAATTAATCGTATAATCTTGTTGTTCTTCCCTCAGTCTTCTTTCCATATCTTCTTGGAAAGCAAACCATTGAACCATTTCGCTTAAACGTTGATCAGCTTCGAGCGCACGTTCCAAAGCTTTGTAACGACCAAAATCTTTGTTAAAATTTCGCACGGCATTGTGCAACACCGCTCGTTCAGTACCATAGTAAGCCACAACGGGCAAATACACTTCTTCTTCCTTATCTATGGCTTCTATAATTTTATCTAAATATTCATGTAATTGAGTCAGTTTGATATCGGAAGCAAAATTTTTGCTCTTGGTTTTTTTAGTGCTTTGTGTTCTATCCCAAATAATGGTGGTTTTTTCGACGGTTTCAGCGGTTAGAGTTACCCTAACAAAAGGTGCATATTCGATATTTTTTGCTAATAAATCAGTTATTTTAGGAGGTTTATCGGTTTTTTTTAACGATTGACGTAAATCATATTTGCCAAAATTTCTACCTTTTATATCAGGTAAGCGAGTCAAAATCGCACCTAAACCGATTGCAATGGCATCCAGAATGGTCGTTTTTCCGTCAGCATTATTTCCGACGAAAATGGTTAATTGTGGGTGCAACGGAAGTTCCAATTCTTGAATCGCTCGGAAATTTTGAAGTTTGACGGATTTCAACTTCATGTTTGTTTAATCCTGTGTGTTTATCTGCGTCGCTAAGGATGGATAGAACTTTCTTTACACCTATCATTTACAATACCTTCACAAATTCAGGTATTAATAACCATGTTTAATCTGATTTCTTACAACGAATTACGCGGATAAACGAATTGAGTACAACGAATTACGCGGATAAACGAATTTAGTACAACTAATATGCTCTTTAAAAAAATCAGATGTCTCAAAGACTTCGGATTTTTAGCGAGCCTTGTTTGAGGGCCATAAAATATTTTGAAGGTTTTCAAATGAAGTTATGGCCCTCTGCTCTTTTAAAAAATCAGAGGTCTCAAAGACTTCGGATTTTTAGCGAGCCTTGTTTGAGGGCCATAAAATATTTTGAAGGTTTTCAAATTAAGTTATGGCCCTCTATCCGCTCTTTTAAAAAATCCGATGTCTCAAAGACATCGGATTTTGCTAGATTAAAATAAAGTTATCCAATTCGTCGTGTGACTTTATTATTTTATTTTCATCAACCCCGTAAGCTCGGGCTAAATCAATGCTATATTGAAGTAACTTCTCATTATTTTCAAAAGAGAAGGCGGCTTTGGTTAGTTCCCCCAGCTTCTCAAATTTGGCGGTGATTCTTTTTATCAGCGCTTGAGTAACTGCATCTAACTTCTGAATATACCCCTCTATTTCACGACGAATTTTAGTTGCCGTTTTTCGATCACTTTTGCTGATAATTTTCACAAACATAGAACCTGCTACTGAGCCAAGAACGGCTCCAAGAACGGGGATAGGAATAATCGTCTGCCCTGCCGCAGTAGCGATACCTACAATTGCGGACTCTGCACAAATCACCATTCCGAGTTCAAAAAACTCGTCATTGTTAATTTTACCAGAGTGATAATCTTTAACAAGAGACGCAACCCCTTTTGTTGCACTTACAACCGCGCCGGCAAAGGGGGCTGATAGAGGTGCATAACTAGTGAGTCCATATATTGCAGCGCCAGATACGCCACCAATTACGCCACCCTTGAGAGTATCGCCACCAACTTCTTTCCAGTCCTTTACCGTAAAATCGCCTTTATAGAACCGTTTACCCTCTTTATGTTTCTTATAGAGTCCGGTGGTTAAATATATTGAAGCACCGACAGCAGTAGCCACTCCAGTCGCTGTTAGCCCTTCTTGAAAAGAGGGTTTATGGTCTTGATGGATTTTATTTTCACTGTTCTTTTTGGCTAATTCATCTTCATGTCTGTCAAGAGTTTTTCTTACCGTATCTTGTTGATGATAATAAGAACCCTCATGACCAAAATCTTCATGAGCGGTTCGGCCGACTCCGTCAATTGTCGCAGTGCGGTTCGGCCGACTCCGTCAATTGTCGCAGTTTGGCCGTTAGCCTCCAAGGCGTGACGGGCATTATGAATACTATTTTCAGGTGCGGCGGTTCGGCCGACTCCATCAATTGTCGCAGTTTGGCCGTTAGCCTCCAAGGCGTGACGGGCATTATGAATACCATCTTCATGAGCGGCGGTTCGGCCGACTTCGTCAATAGGTGCGGCGGTTCGGCCGACTCCGTCAATTGTCGCTGTTGACTCCGTCAACTGTCGCAGTTTGGCCGTTAGCCTCCAAGGCGTGACGGGCATTATGAATCCCAACTTCAACCGGTTCTACAATCTTTCCATGTTTGGACAGAGGACTGCCAAGTCTGTTGTCAGGCTTACCCACAGACTCTAGAACTTTATTTATCTGAGTAGCTGCAGAATTAAAAGCTTCATCCTGCCCAGCGAATATTTGTTTATTTCTTTCACCTGCAATACGAAATAATCGCTTAAACTCGTTGACAATCGTGCCGAAGAGTTGCTCTTTGATTTGAGAATCCAAATTGATACCCCCTTACTCTTTACTGTACTTTTTTGTTGAGTAGTTTTGAAAGAGACTGCACATGATTAATCAGAGAGGCAAGAAGCGTTTTCTGATCAGAAGAAAAACTTTGGTAATCTTTAGGAACATTTGATTTAAAAAGCGACTGCACATAATTAATAAGAGTGCCAAGAAAATTCTTCCGTGTGGAAGATTCAAGGGGTGATAATATCTCAGACACCCCTTTTTGATGGTTCTCTGTTAACTCAATTAGACGACGAAGTTCTACTATCTTTGGCTTTAATTCGGCCGAAAGCGTCTCAACTTTTGCGCGTTGTTTCTCAGCTTTTTCGACAATTTCCTTATTCTTTGATGACGCATAAAGTCCACTCCCAACGAGTGTAAATGCACCAATTCCAATACCTACTGGCCCTGCTAATGCCAATAATGCATTGCCGCCAGCCACTCCACCACCCGCGGTGACTGCCCCACCACCAAGCCAAGCAAGAGCGGCTCTAGTTGCAGCCGTTCCAGAAAGACTGGCAATTGGTGTTCCAGTAGAAGCGGTTCCAAAAGTTGTGGCAATTGCCATCGCAGCAGATGGCGCTAATGTGGCAACCCCAACGCCGGCTGCCACACCCGCAACAGATGTGCCGGCTGATTTCAAGCTAACATCTTTACCGGCTTTCTCGAATTCAGCAATAGTATCAGTAAAAACTTGATATTCCGCTTTGAACTCTGAGAAGGTTTTATCGAACTCTTTAGGTGTATTAGCGAATTTATTGACTAAATTCTCAGCAGATTGAATGACATCCACACTTTTTTGTCGTATTGCAAAAAGAGCCAACGATTTTGTTTTGACATCTTCAGTTTTGGCATTATAATCCGCCACGGCATTTTCTAGTTTTTTGAGGGCTTCTTTTCTGAGACCATTATTAAACATAAACATTCCTGTTATCAAAAAGATTGCAAGACTATTCCAGTCGCAAGCGTAGGGGTTTTAAAAAATCCGATGTCTCAAAGACATCGGATTTTTATATGGCGTAGGGTCAATGCCATATCGTACCGCTTTTGGGTGAGGGCAACCATAAAGGATTGCCCCTACATTACATAACGGTTTGTAGGGGCAATCCCACGTGCAAAGCCCTTGTTGTTTTCTTCATTTCTGACTTGAGAAAGTGCAGAAGAAAGTAAACCAATAGGCACCGCCATCACCCCCAGACCTAACATTAAGACGAAAAAGGTGAACAAACGTCCACCAATCGTAATCGGATACACATCGCCATATCCAACAGTCGTTAAGGTTGTTAGCGACCACCAAAGACTATGAAATATTGATTGAAACCGGTCAGGTTGCGCCTCGTGTTCAAAAAAGTATATGCAGACTGCTGATAAGTACAACAAAATGACTGCAATAAAACCGAAAAGGATTAATTCCTCTTTTGCAATGGCTAAGGCACAACGAAAACGCATAACCGCTTTATTATATCTAAAAAGCTTGAGTATTTGGACTAAACGCAAGAGACGAAATATTCTAATGGCTCTTAAATCCAAGCCAGTGGATAAATAAAACGGTAGAATGGCCAATAAATCAATGATGCCGAAGAAGCTAAAGATATAGTCGGTTTTTTTATCCGCCACAAAAACTCGAAGTAAATACTCAATGGTAAAACAGCCAACCATTATCACTTCAAGAAAGTTCAGTATTTCTTTGGTACTTTCTGATAAGTCTGGTAACGTTTTGATGGAAAAAGTAATTAAAGAAAAAATAATTAATGACTGAATAAAAAACGAAAAATATCGGCCCGGTTTTGAATCGCTATTTTCGATGATTTGTTTTAGAAAAACTTTTTTATTCAAAATTGGGTTACCCTAATTTTAAAATAGAGTAGAGTTTGTAGTAGGCGATTTATCGCCTCACAGACTAGAGAGACGCGGACTCCAGTTATTAACCTCTAATTTTTAGGGTTACTTAGACCCATTTGAGGGCCATAAAATATTTTGGATGCTTTCAAATGAAATTATGGCCCTCTAACGCGCTCTTTTAAAAAAACAGAAGTCTCAAAGACATCGGATTTTTAGACTCAGTCGAAAAAAGTGCTTGACAACTTTGAAAAACCCGCATAACAATTTACAATCTTTTGCGGGGGCATCCCTTAGACTAATGAGTGCCTAAACGAAAACCCTTTGCCTTACTGTCATTTCGACGTTAGGAGATTGGGTTCATTGTTGATCCCGCTTTTGTGTTTTCACAATTCACAATTCACAATTCACAATTCACCATTCACAATTTACCTGTCCAGAAATCGGAACAAAAATGGGATCAAGTAACGGAAACCGTAAAACCTCCTTTTCACCACCCCAAGGTGATGCTCTGTATCTTACCATAAATTATGATATCAAAATGTTTTACACCTTGGATAATGGATTGAAAATTTATGACACCAAACGCTGATTTTCAAAACTTTTGTAAAGTCTGGCTGAGCGATATACGCGAAGGCAATCCCTCTACAGTAGAACTTGGACGTCGCTTTGCACGTAAGTTGATTAGCCAGTGGCTCGACATAGACGAGTTTTCAGATAACATTGTGTATTGTGATGGAAATGGAGACGGAGGAATTGATATTGCCTATTTGCACCGAGGCGAAACGACAGATGAGTCATATCAAGACGGGGATACGTGGTATATAGTGCAAAGCAAATATGGAAAATCGTTTTCTGGAGCTAAAACGCTCTTGCAAGAAGCCCAGAAACTTTTTGAAACGCTTGAAGGTAAAGGGAAGAATCTTTCTTTTTTTACTCAAGATTTACTTGAACGTTTGCATATCTTTCTCTCTAAACAATCTGAAGATAATAGATTAGTTTTTGTGTTTGCGACGGATAAACCGCTCAACGCCAAAGAAAGATACGCATTAAGCGATATCCGTGCGATGGGAAAAGATAGGTTTGGAGAACGATTTGATGTAGATACCGTTTCAATTGCAACCATTTATCAACGTACTTTGGAAAATCGTACTGATGAACACCTTGAAATCCCACTCAAGGGAAATTTTGTGAAATCAGGAGAAAATTTGCTGGTGGGTTCAGTTACATTAGGTGACTTGTATGATTTTTTGAAAGGCTATTACATAAGAACCGGCGATTTGGATCGACTCTATGAAAAAAACATTCGCCTTTTCTTAGGGATGCGGGGGAAAGTTAATAAATCCATAAAAGAGACGCTTGATAACAATCCTGAAGATTTTGGATTTTACAACAATGGCGTAACGATAGTTGTCCAAAGTGTGGAAAAAAGGCCTTATGAGCGTTTTAATTTGATCAATCCGTCTGTAGTCAACGGTTGCCAAACGACCCGAACTATTTACAATGTTTTGTTTAACAAATTTGAAGCCGGTGGCAAAGGCTCAAGTCCATTACTGGAAGAATGGAAAGAAAGATTCGAGAAAGGGGTAGTTATCGTCAAAATTGTTAAGGTTGGTGTTGATTCTCAGAGTAACAGCCTATTGGAAAACATTACACGCTATACAAACAGCCAAAATGCCGTAAGGGAAAAAGATTTTCTGGCTTTAGCCTCGGGTTTTCGCGTTTGGCAAAGGCGAATGGGCAAAAATTATCAGGTTTTCTTGGAAATTCAAAGAGGTAGCTGGGATGCTCACAAAGCCTCGCAAAAAAATGACAAGAAATTGACAGACTTTGCCAATATTTATGATTTACTGAAAGTTTATGGTGCGGGGTGGCTTGGAGAAGCGGGACTAGCCTTGTATGGAAACAGTAAACCATTTGTACAAGGTGGTTCAGTATACAAAAAAATCGTAAACAACTCAGAAAGTACAATGCCTTTTGGTGTTGATGACTTATATGCTGCTTATCTTCTACAAAAATCCTTAAAAAAGTATAACTTTGGACGTGGAAAAAGTTGCCGAAAAATAACAACACGTTTTTTGTTTTTTATGGTTGTTATAGAACTACTAAAAGCGGTGATGTTTAAAGCAGAAATCAATAAAACTAACGCTAATATAACGCAATCGCTCTTAAAACTGTTTAAGGAAGATAACGAATCTGTTTGTAACGAGTTTTTTGAAATGGCTGGACAATTCATAGATGAGTACACGAAACCGCCTGAAACAGAAGAGAAACAAGAGTCCGTTTTTAATGAACCTGAGTTTTCTAAAGGTACTAATTTAGTGACTTATTTGAAGAACACCCAATTTGGTAAAAATAAAAAATATTCTCCAAAATTTTGTAGTTTGTTGGAAAACTACAAAAGGGTGATGAAAATGAATGGAAAACCCTCACTGTTTTACAGGGTTTTATATACAATAAAAAACTAAAGCCAAACGACTTTTGTTGTCGTTTTTATCATTCCCAAACGAGGTGAAGGAACACATTTTTTGAGGTTCCGCGTCACACCTGACATGGAGTCCCAAAGCTTCAGCTTTGGGCATGCCATAGACTCCCAAAGCCCTACGGGGTTGGTGTCTTTTTACCTTTACCCCAGGTTTCACTTCACTGCCAGGGCGAACACGCCGGCTCGCCCTACAGCCCCCTGAATATTACTCAGTGTTGCCGATTTTGTTTGACAACTTCGCACAACCGCTCTTGTCCATAAAATTCTTCAGCTTGAGTCTCCGCTTCGGTAATGCCGTCAATGTATTGTGTACCACGATATCACCTTGATTTAGTTGTACTTGCTCTTGGGCGATAACAACAAAGTGACTGGCGTACAAACCGGTTCAACGTGGTTGGATGTCACAGATGGCGAAACCAAGTTGCCGATTCCAGTCGTCGTGCGTTTCCAGCCCCAACTGCACATCACGCCAGCCTATCCAACCACCAAAATAGGCCAACCCATCACCTTTTCAGTAACCGGTGGACAACTCCCTTATCAACTCACCAACAATCAACAGGTTCGCTCGACTGGAACAAATATTTTTGTTTACCAATCCGCAGTCTACAAAGATGTTCTTCATAATTTGTAACGCTCTGCTAAATATTCAAACCGCAAATCTTGGTCAGCATGATTTAAAGGGCGAGCTATCCCTTTAAATTGACCGCGCCATCGCTCCGAGAAGGTTGTTTTTGGTTTGCTTGTATCAACATAATTGATGGGCCGTAAAAACACAATCACATCCAATTCCGCGTTGGGCTGTGCAGTGGGTATGTTCAAATGCAAATGGCCATCGGTACCCACACGAGAACGTAAAGTAATGTTTTGCATAGATTTTATTGCTACTCAGCTGAATGATTTTTGAGCCAGTGTCAGGTGCATCCTACAAATCCATACTCCACATTTAAAAGAAGCAACGGACGCATCCGACGCTCGCTAGGCAGAAGTACAACTCTGATTTTGGGTATAAACGGATTGATTCAAGGGCCATTAAGACTCATCAAACAATTCAACGGACGAACAAATCGGCCCTCTCCGTTAATATTCTGTACTCGCTTTGATAATGTCGGGTGGGTAGAACTTCGTTACACCCACCACAACCCCACATTCATAATAAACAACCCAAAGTCAATAGAAAGAGAATGAAATGGTGGGTACAGCGAAGCTCTACCTACCCGACGCTCGCTCAATCCGCCTAAGAATAGTACAACGGATACGCGCGCCGAAACGGATAAATAAAACCAATTGATGACGGGATAATTAGAACGATAGTCTAGGATAACAGCTATCTTGTACCGATTGAAAGGTAAATGCGTTATTATTACCTGTTAACTTATCCGTTCATTTCGCGTATCCGTTGTACTTACTATATTGTCAGAATCAGAATTAGCAGAATTTAAGAATTGACAGAATAAAAGCAATAATGTCTGAATCAGAATTCCCAGTATTTAAGGATTAACCGAATAAAAGCAAGAAACCCAATAACCCCAACAAACCATTCTGAATGATAATTCTGCGCGACGACTAAACGGTTTTCGGGATCAAAGCCGTAGTCGGTACTATAATGATCAACGCCGTGTTCACCTTGGAGTAACTTATTGATACGGTTACCATTATCATCATAAAGCAACGTCACCAATAAATCCCCATTCGGCTTGTCAGAATCCGTCAGCAACGTCAGCAATTGATTATTCGCATTGTATTCATACGTCTTGCGAAAACCATCAAACGGCTCATACGTGGTCAAATCATCATTGCTTTCCCAAGCCAAGCGATTACCCACCGCATCGTACTCGTAAGCCATGCTCACTTCATCACTTTTCAACGGCGAAATGGTCGCCGTTGCTAACCGATGCACGCCATCGTAGCTATAAGTCTCGGTAATCTCAGACGGCTGCCGCCAACCATATTCTTTAACCACTTGCGTGACATGCCCGACCAAATTATAGGTATAGTTAAACGCACTATGTGTCTTAGCCCCGGCAAGGTTAAGCAAACTTGTCACCCGATACACTTTATCATACGTCGTATCGGTCGTCGTGGCATTCGGATTCGCAATCTGGGTAATATTGCCCACTTTATCGCGTTCATAATGAGTGACTTGTCCATGCGGATCGGTCACTTGCGCTAACCAATTATTCGGCGAATACGCATAAGCCACTTGATTATCGTCGGCATAAACCAAACCCACCCGATTACTCGCCGCATCATAAGCCGATGCCAAGACGCGATCAAACGGATCATCCTGACGAGTCCGCCGATTCAACGGATCATAAGTCCAGGTTGTCGTACCCAAGCCATCTTGCATTGACGTGCGGTTATTATTGGGATCATAAGTATATTGAACCGCCGTTCCATCAAAATAGCCGATTTGGTGCAATTGATCATCCGGCAAATAGCGAGACACCGTCTCATTGCCGTTGGCATCTTTCCGCGAGACTTTATTGCCCACGCCATCATAAGCATATTCCCAAACCTTATTCAACGGATCGATTTCTCGAATGACTTGCCCAACCTTATCGTATTCAAATAAGGTGATCTGTTTATTGGCATTCAGAATCGCCGTCAACAACCCCCGCGCATCATAAGCATATTGCGTGCTGACATTAACATCATTCGCTGGTGGTGCCTCCGCCTGAAAGTTCTGAATCACAGCATTCAACCGATAAATCGCATCATAATCATACGTGGTGATGGTATCATCGGCTTCAATCATCACAGTGCGATTGCCCACGACATCATATTCAAACCGCTTGGTTTCATTCTCAGCATTAATCACCGCTACCAACTGATCCAAATCATCATATTGATACTCAGTCGAATGACCGTTCGCATCGGTTAAACGCAAGACGTTATCCACGTTGTCATAGACTAAACGGCTATTGCCTTGTTCAAAATCAACCACTTCGGTGCGACGATTCGCAGCATCATAACGCAATTCGGCCGTAAAACCGCGTGGATTCGTTAAAAAGCGCAAATTACCGGCCAAATCATACTCAAACCCAGTCGTGACATTGGTTTCATGATCGGCCACCTCACCCGATTGATAATTACGAATCCGCTGCACCAACCGATCCAATTCATTGTACTCGTGATGCGTTACCACGTCTCGGCGATCAATCTTATCCGTCAACTTACCGTTGGGGTTGTACAACAAAGTCAGCGCCTGTTGTTCTGGATCAACGACTTTATGCAGCCGATAAGTCGGCGTATATTCAATCTGAGTCGTATAACCACGCGGATTCAGTACCTCCAACAAATTACCCATCGGATCGTAACTGTATTGCCATTCATACCCTTCGGCATTTTGCTTGCTAATCTTACGGCCTTGCAAATCATACTGATAATGCGTGCTATACCCTTTGGGATCAGTCACTTGTAAAACATCACCCACTAAATTGTAACCATATTGCGTGGTGACATTGGTGTCTGCATTAGAGACGGCCCCCGGTTTATAATTACGCATGACGGCAATGGCGCGATACAACCCATCATACTCGGTATGATCAACTCGTTCGGCAGCATCAATGACATCGACAATCTTACCCACCGCATTGTAATTAAATTCAGAATGACTATTTAACGGCCCTTGAATTTGGGTAATGCGTGACAGTTCATCGAAAAAATTGGTATATTATGGCTTTATTTTCATTGCACGAGGCGACATAAATTTTTCAGAGGTATCAATAACAGGCTTATTAGCAAAATAACAATCAAATCCACCAAATTGACAACAACATTCTTTTGCAGAACAAGATTTGTTACGACAAAGCTGTTCGCATTCTTTTTCGGATTTTACTTGCCATCGGTCAATCCGTTCTCTTGAAAACAAGTGGCAAGAACCGTCTTGCCAAATACCATCAGACCATTTACCTTTTAAAAAAACGCCTTGGTTAATTGCCTTTACTATATCCTGAAGCACTTCACTAGAAACATCAATGGGTATTGTTCTTGTGCTTTCATCATGAAGTCTAAGAATGATAACACTCCTATCAAGATAAGCCATTTTAATGTCTCCAAAAGGAATCATTAAATTATCAGTAAATAGGGTATTTTTAGATAAGCCTAAAGCATTATCCCCCATTTCAATAGGATCAGCCATTATGATAATTTCATTATCTCCCATACGATAATTGTTCTTTTCCATCACATTTTCTTGAAGAGTACGTAGGGTATCTCTTTTTATATTGTTGTAAAATGTGAGATGTGGCCAAGCACCATCATTACCAATATGTTCGTTTATTCCATCAGTTATTCTTTTCGGACAATCATTGCATGTACCCGTAGTAGTCTTTCTGTCTAAAAATGCTTCAACAACGATAGGAGAAGATTGTAAATGAACAATTTCTTCATATTCATTGAAACCATTTTTTGCCACCTGCACCCTATATTTACCAGGTAATAATTTGACTGTTACTGGAGTCTTTCCATAATGACTACCATTGATGAACGTAGTATTATTCGTGGTATTTGAGACGATTCTCAATCTCGTTCTACTTGTTTTCATAGAAGGACAACGTTTATAAACAACATTTCCTCGATTGGAAAGAACAAGAGTGTTTTTATCTCTTATTTCATATTCAGTAATATGTGTACAATCTAAATAGAGACAAAAAAGTGTTTTTATAACACCACCTGTAGCAGTAACTTCCAACATATTATCACCAACAGGTTCGTACTCATATGAAAGTGTTTCCAGCAAGGTATCACGCAATCCCCCAGATTTACGTCGTTCTGTATACTTGAATAATTCCCCATTATCCAATAGATTTAACCTGATTTCCAAACCATCTTCAGTGAAATGTTCCCAACATCCAAAAATCCTATCATCTAGTTTATGGCCACATCCACTAAAAAAGCATAGAAAAATTAAGACAAAAAATATTTTAAGTTTCAATTTCATAAAATTTTTCTGTTAAAAAAGTGTATTGACATGAATCATGATTCTTAGCACCATGCAGCACATTGGCTATTTTGGTAAACTAAAGCTTAGAACCCTGATTCTCCAACAATTCATCATCAACAAGAAATAAATTCAGCCCGTATCCAGTCAGTAGCTCCGGCATTAATTGTAAACGTGGGATGAGAACTACCACCAAAATTACTTGAACTTGATGGTGATGAGCTATAGAAACCCATTCTATAATTAACCGCATCACAAGTTGACGTATTTTTAACTTTCCAAGTTAATGTTACCGACTGCCCAGCTTCTACAAAATCTGGGAGATGTTCATCAGTCACAAATACTATTTTGGCAAGACACGACGCTGCATTCGCATAATCACTAAAATGATCAGTCTGGCTAATGATTTCCTGTTTGCCAGTATCCACAGCCACCCGTTCCACCCTTTTCCATTGCTTGGCTTGATCATCATGATAATAGGTATGGATATCCTGCTCAGAATAGCCGGCCGGTAAATGCTTTTTGTCATAAGGCAATTTGAGCTTGATTTTCTTGTTAAATTTCATGCCATGTGGCAAGAAACGAAAACCCTTGCGTTGCCCCTTAGTGACATTAATCATTCCTGCTGGCAGTGGCGGAATATCCGCCTCAGCCAAAGACTTAATCTGCAACGTGGTTTCTTCAGATACCGCGCCCGCGCCAATCTCTAACTCGGCCCCTTGATGCGCGATTTTCTTGGCTTGCCCCGGCGACACTTTTTCGCCTTTGGCATAAGAACTCAAATCGGCCGGTATTGGATTTTGTGCATTAAGCCCTTTTGGCAACGAGGTAAAACCGAATATCAAGTTTCCCGCCTCGGATTGCCCTTGTTTAACCAACTGTACGGTATAAAACTTCTGTTTTCCACCCAAGTTAGTTTCAACCACTGGTAGAGCAACTGTCCCATTGTCAAAACTGGCATATAGCCCAGCCGGTGGATTAACCAGAGACGTGGTTTTCAGTTCAAATAAAAACTGCTTGGCACCGCGCACCTGATCCAATTGCGCTTGGTAAACGATTCCATCGTCTAATTGAATACAAGGCACCGACAATTTGCCGTACCCCTCAACCACCGAATAAACGGCATCACACTCGCCGGCAAACGACGCACCCATCGCGCCGCCCAGCAGCCAAACGGCCAACACGCCTTGAAATAATCGGCGCGGTACCGCTTTAGCACTATGGAGAAAAGGCCGAAGCCTTATCGGTATTTTCATTATTTTCTCCGGGTTTATAACAACATAGACTTCAAAATTTTAGCTTCGATAAATCCGAGTTCTTGAAGAAATCGGATTTATTTCGACCGCAACTCGGTTAAAAGACTTTTATTTCTTCATTAAAATCACACAACAATTATAACTATAGATCAGTTATTCAATTTTCGCTGACCGATTCGGTTAAACGCTTACAATTATCTGACAAACGGTCGAATTTATCTGACAAACGGTCGAATTCCGTTGTCGGGTATCGCGCAGTGCATATCGGCCTAATGCCATTAATGAAGTACAACGAATTACGCGGATAAACGAATTGAGTACAACGAATTGCGCGGATAAACGAATTGAGTACAACGAATTGCGCGGATAAACGAATTTAGTACAACTAATATTCTTCCTAAACGAATTAAAAACGCGGATAAACATACTATCGATAAAAATTGATGAAAAATGAAAAATTAAGAATGAACAAAGACTTATCAAATCACCATTAAGTTATGGCCCTCTGTCGCACTCTTTTAAAAAATCCGAGGTATCAAAGACATCGGATTTTTAGCGAGCCTTGTTTGGGGGCCATAAAATATTTTGAATGTTCTCAAATGAAGTTATGGCCCTCTGTCGCGCTCTTTAAAAAATCCGATGTCTCAAAGACTTCGGATTTTTATATGGCCCATTCACAATTCACAATTCACAATTCACAATTCACAATTCATCTGGCCCTCTGTCGCGCTCTTTAAAAAATCAGATGTCTCAAAGACATCGGATTTTTATATGGCCCATTCACAATTCATAATTCACAATTCACAATTCACAATTCACAATTCATCTGGCCCTCTGTCGCGCTCTTTAAAAAATCAGATGTCTCAAAGACTTCTGTTTTTTAGCGAGCCTTGTTTGGGGGCCATAAAATATTTTGAATGTTCTCAAATGATGTTATGGCCCTCTGTCGCGCTCTTTTAAAAAATCCGATGTCTCAAAGACTTCGGTTTTTTAGCGAGCAAGACTATCGGTTTTGATGGCTTTTCACGGTTAAGTAAGTACAACGAATTGCGCGGATAAACGAATTGAGTACAACGAATTGCGCGGATAAACGAATGGCCGTACAACGAATTGCGCGGATAAACGAATTGAGTACAACGAATTGCGCGGATAAACGAATGGCCGTACAACGAAACTTCGTATTGGCCCGCCAATTACGCTTAGTACAACGAATTACGCGGATAAACGAATGGCCGTACAACTAATATTGTTCCTAAACGAATTAAAAACGCAGATAAAAATACTATCGATAAAAATTGAAGTCAATTAAGAATGAAAACGACAACGGTGTTGGCGTTGTAATCGGCCGAGCAATTATTACCACAATCAATACTGTTTCCGGTGAGGTTCCCGGTGCCAAGGCCTTTTCGGCTGACGCTTAAGCGATAGGTTTTAATAGTAAAGGTGGCCGTGACGTTTTGCGCTTGAGTCATGGCGACTTGGCAAGACGGTGTTGTGCCTGAGCAAGCACCACTCCAACCAGCAAACAGAGAATCGGCCGCTGGGGCGGCGGTTAAAGTAACAAGTGTGTTGGCGTTGTAGTCGGCCGAGCAATTATTACCACAATCAATACTGTTTCCGGTGAGGTTCCCAGTGCCAAGGCCTTTTCGGCTAACGCTTAAGCGATACGTTTTAGGAGTAAAAGTAGCCGTGACGTTTCGCGCTTGAGTCATGGTGACTTGGCAAGAAGGTGTTGTTCCTGAGCAAGCACCACTCCAACCGGTAAAGAGAGAATCAGCCGCCGAGGCGGCGGTTAAAGTGACAACGGTGTTGGCGTTGTAATCGGCCGAGCAATTATTACCACAATCAATACTGTTTCCGGTGAGGTTCCCGGTGCCAAGGCCTTTTCGGCTGACGCTTAAGGAATAGGTTTTAATGGCGGTAAAGGTGGCCGTGACATTTTGCGCCTGATTCATGGTGACTTGGCAAGTGCCAGTGCCACTACAAGCACCACTCCAAACAACAAAAGTCGAACCGGCCGCCGGGCTGGCCGTCAACGTGATAACACTATTAAAATCATAAGCCTCACTGCAATCAGTACCACAACTAATCCCCGCTTGCGAACTGGTAACGGTACCTTGACCAGATTTGTTGGCCGTTAAAGAAAATTTAAAATCAACAGTGGTTAAGTTGGGCAAGGCACTTAAATCAGGCGTTCCACTCAGTTGATTATTGCTTAAGGACAGTTCTTCTAGGCTGGCTGGTAATTTGGCCGCGTCTATCGTGCCAGTCAGTTGGTTATCTCCTAAGCGCAGGACTTCTAAATGGGTGAGTGGCGTTAAATCAGGGAGCGTGCCATCAAGTCCATTAGCATTTTTATCAATTTGGATAACGTGTCCATCGCTACAGACGACACCCGCCCAACTACAGGGCGTATTGGTAACGTTCCAATTACCCCTAAAAACATCATACCAACCCGCGCCAGTGGTGCTGTTAAAAAATTCCACCAACGCGTTGCACTCGCTTTCAGGAATATCGATTTGGGTGACACAATTGGTTGCAGTGGTGACGACAGGTAGCCAAAAGAGATTTAGAGCAATTAGGTAAAATAGAAAGTAACGCATAATAGTAAAATGTCATTAGTTAGATGTTAAGGTGAATAGTTCATTGTTGTAAGGGTAGGCTCAAGCAACAAAACACCTACAAAAAGTATAACAATTAAGCGCGACAGAGGGCCATAACTTAATTTGAAAGCATTCAAAGTATTTTATGGCCCTCAAACAAGATAGTCCAAATAGTCCAAATAACCATAAATATAGCGGAAGTTTTCATACCACCTCCCCTTAGTACAACGGATTAGGGGATATCACTCCTTACTGCCAAACTAAAGTTTGGACTCCGGACTTCTGTATTTCGGCAAGGCAGCCATGCGTTTCTTGAGAGAGACGTATTGAGGTACCGGCCCTCAATTCTATCGCTTTGCCAACATCAACGCGATTGCCGTTAGGCGATGTCAGTGATGTTAATGCTTGATTAATCAATAACCATTTTCCTTGATAATAAACGCAATAGGCTTGAGGCGTTTTATCGGTGTTTGGGCGAGGGAAAATATTGTCAAATATATGCCATTTAAATAGGCGTTGTCCATGATAAATTACTAATTGTTCTTGCTGCATCCATTGCCCGGGCCGTTTTTGTGAGCGTATCGTTAAAATGGGTATAGGCGTTTTGATGGGTGTGTGGCAAAATGGACAGCGGTTCTGTTCTGGAATGACGATAAACCATTGGTGTGTGCAGTTTGGATTGGGGCAAGGGTGTAGCATGTTCCAGGTTTTAATTAAACCGCTTTCCCATTCATACGCGCTAGGCCTTTCGTCAGGAGAGTGTAATCCGGTAATAAACGCGTTATAAAAAAGTGCTGTGAGTGTTGAACCAAGGGCCGTTACTGGAAATTTAAGGCCTTGTTTTGGATGATTTGAAGTGTCGTCGGGATGTTCAATAAATAAAGCCTTTTTGCCCAGACTCAATCGTTCATCTTCTTCGGCGGAACGAGTCGAATGAATTTTGGGGCCGCGCAGCGGGTGGCGATTGAGCAAGTATTCATAAATTAGCACCGCTAACGCATGTTGATCGGTGCGAATACTGGCGAATTGTTTTTTGGGATCATCTGTCGCTAGGGCCGCGGTGGCAAGCACTTCGGGCGCGATGTAGCCGGGCGTACCCTCTACATCGGGCGGGAATGTTTGTGGCACGACAATGGAATCGATATCAATAATAATCATTTGCCCAGTCGTTGGATCAATTAAGACATTATTATCGGATAAATCAGAATGCGCTAAACCGGCGAGATGTAAGCGGTTAACGGCGCGTGCTAGAAGAATACCTATTTTATAATAATTAATCCAAGCGCTTTGCTCTTCTTTTGGTAAATATTGCCGCAGTTTAGGGCTGATAAACCAGCGGCTTTTTTTTTCTTTGCCTTGCCAGCGCCCCGAGGCAAAAAAGTAGTTTTTGGGGTAAACAGGTGTCATTATGCCAAGTGTTGGCGATTTAATAATGCTGGTAGGCCAACAAAAGCGTTCATTCCAGTAGTTTGCGTTTTTGTTATTTTGAAGAGTGGGGTTAAATTCAGTCAGGATTTTTTGTAGGCGTCGCAAACGATTTATGTCAGTTTTGCGGAGGTTTTTATAGAAACATAGGACGAATTCTTTGTCTTTGCTAAAATAGACTTGTTTCATGGTGCCTTCTCCTATCATTTCTGGGAGATATTCTATGAGGCGGCCGTTTTCTAATTGTGCGGTTTTTGTCATTAGTTTTATCACATTTTTATAAATTCCTTGTATTAGGAGTCCTGCCAAACTAAAGTTTGGACTCCGGTACCAAAGAGTACAACTAATGTTCTATCGTCAAATGAGCCTCTGATGTTGTAAGTGTCTAACCATGTCTGTAAGTGGTTTTCGGGCGTTGAGTTACTGTTCTTTATTTCGGGTGGTATGCCTGCCGCTAATAAGCCGGGCGCTGTAATCAGTTCTTCTATCGAAAGGTTGATGATTTTTGCGTACTCGGAAACGGAACAAATGGGTGTTGGATGTAGGCCTTTTTCGGTAATGCGTTCTTCGGCAATCACGTAGGCGTTTTTTCGTTGCTTTAAGGCTTTTATTTTATCTGCGCTTAGCGTCTCAGACGTTGCTACCGGAATGATGCCATTCAGTACTAAATCACCAAATAAGTGTAACATGCCTTTATCAGGCGGATAATAATCGTCAGAAACGCCATCCGTCATCACCATTAGGGCTTGCATTGGACTGAAAAAGGCAAATGTCTTTTGTATTTCACTGTGGTATGAACAGCCAATAGTAACGTTGTGGCAAAATCGCTGACGGAAGTTTGCCTGATGGATTTTTCTGAACTTCGCGCATAATAGGCTTTTTCAATGGTATGATAGGCCGCTTGTAGGGCCTCATGCACTATTTTTTGTGTCAATTCAATATCTTGCTCGTTAAATTGGCCGTTTTTATTCCGGGCAAAAGTGTCAGTAGACCATTTTTCGCGTGAGACTATTTGATGTGTTTGTAAAAGTTTCACTAAATAGTTGACGGCTGCTTGACAAGCTATTCGTGCGCCTACTTTGGAAAACCTTTTTGAGCCAGCCCCATCTGCTACCGCGATAATGCCCCAATCGCCACTACGGGCGATTTCAAATGGCACAGGGTAACTGGTTATCTTCGCCGGGTGGAATCGGTTTCCAAGTCCATAACGGGGGGCTAGTCGTCGAATAATTCATGTTTTAGGGAGGTGTGCTGGGGCGATGAAAATTGTGAATGGTGAATGGTGAATGGTGAATGGTGAATGGTGAATGGTGAATGGTGAATGGTGAATGATGAATGGTGAATGATGAATGGTGAATGATGAATGATGAATGATGAATGGTGAATGGTGAATGGTGAATGATGAATGGTGAATGATGAATGGTGAATGGTGAATGGTGAATGATGAATTGTGAATTGTAAATTGTGAATTGTGACGTAAACTAATTGTTAATGAAAATAGGGTTATTTAAGTGACTATTTGTAGAGTGGGTAGAGCTACGTTACATCCACCATTTATCTTTGAAGAGGTTTTTACGGTACAATCTGTATTTGTGGCGGTGGCGGAGGCAAATCAACTGGCATTTCTTGAGCCGTGACTTGTACACTTTTGCCAGTACGCAAAATAGATTGGCTCATCCATTGGAAAAACGCTTTCAGTGCCCCCGGAGACAGTTCTTCAGACTTTAAGACAATATCAGTCATGCGTTTTAAATTACCAACATCCGCGTTGGGGCCGGCTGCGAAAGCAATTAAGTTAGCAATCTTTTGTTTTTTGATTTCATCCGCCGCCGCTTCCCAAGCATCTGTTGGCATCCCATCCGTCATTAAAAAGACTAGCGGCTTCCAATCACCTTTTTGTTTTTCAGTATTTTGGCGAACTTCTTTGTCTAAACACTGCTTTAATAAGCGCAAGGCGGCCCCCAGTGCTGTCGTGCCTTTTGCTTGAATTTGTGGCTCTTTAAACTGCATCAATTCTGTTAATGGTATCAATTGTTGGGCCGTGCTATGGAATGTAATGATTGACAAATAAACCGTTTCGATAGCCATCGGCTCATTGCTTAAGTCATCTAATAAAGCGCTGAGTCCTTGCCTAACTTGTTCGATGGGTTGCCCTGTCATAGATGATGAGCAATCTAATAACAGGTAGACTGGTAAACGGCGAACAGACATAAGTTGCTCCTATAGTGATCAGTTATCAGTTATCAGTTATCAGTTATCAGTGATCAGTTATCAGTTATCAGTCTTTTAGATGTAAGGAATATCCAAAAAATAAATTATCCCAGTTGCCCCCCAACGTGTTGCCCACCATTCCTCTCCCACCTGGGGCGATGCTGTGAAAATACTCACAATATCTAGTACAACGAATGAACGAAATTAACGAATTAACGTGAGTTCGACTTTAAATCTCAATGAGTAATTATCAATCAGTTAAAAACAAAACCCATAAGCTGTACTGGTTCATTCCAGTTGATGGCCCACAAATAAGGGTTATTAACTTATTAAATGTAAGGGTATCCCATATAATAAAAATGTCTTTTTAATCAATTAATTGTCATCAAATAATTGATTAAGATTCTATTGACGGGTAACAGGTTTTAACTTGGCACTGCCAAATTAAAGTTTGGACTCCTGCCAAACTAAAGTTTGGACTCCTGTTAAACTTAAACTTTTGAGCTTTTTATTAAGCGAATGGCAAGAATAAACTGCCGAGGTTTGGCAAAAAACCTGTTAGACAACACCGAGGTTTGGCAACATCGTTTTTAAAAAAAACAGCCGAGGTTTGGCAAAAAACTTCGTAGGTTTTTAAGTTTATCAAGGAGATGAAAATTGAAAATACCGCATGTTATTCCCTATCAGGGCAGTAAGAGAAAACTGGCACCTCGGATACTCGCGTTTATGCCGTTTAGAAAGATTGAGACTTTCTATGAACCTTTTGCTGGTTCAGCGGCAGTCACATTAGCTGCCGCTGCGAGTCATAAGGCAACTCGTTATGTCATTAATGATAAGTTCAAGCCGTTGGCAGAACTTTGGAAACTGATTGTAAAGCAACCTAATACCCTTATAGAGGAATACAGTCATTTCTTCAATAGCCAGCTTGGTAATGAAAAAGAGTATTTTTCAGACGTGAGAGAACTCTTCAATCAGAATCAGTCACCGTCGGCGTTATTCTATTTAATGGCTCGTTGCGTTAAAAATTCCATCCGGTTCAATTCAGCCGGAGAATTTAACCAATCGCCCGACAACAGAAGATTGGGGATGAAGCCAGAAAAATTAAAAGCTGAAGTGAAAGCAGCCTCTTTACTTCTCAACGGAAAGGTTCGTATTTTTGCGGAGGATTTTAGGAAAATCCTCCGTAAAGCCACGCCAAATGATTTCGTCTACATGGATCCGCCTTGGCAAGGCACCAGCGGCAAACATGATCCACGCTATGCTTATCATTTGAATTTAAAAAGCTTGATTGGAGAGCTAGAAAGACTGAATTATACTAATGTTCCCTATTTACTTTCTTTTGACGGAAAGTGTGGCGAGAAATCTTATGGAAAAGAGTTGCCTCAGTATTTGGCATTAGAAAAAGTCAGTTTAAACGCTGGGCGTTCAGCACAAGCCACTTTACTTGGGCGAAATCAGAAAACCATTGAATCTTTATATTTATCGCCGGCACTGGTTGAAACAAAAAAATATAAGGTTTAGATCTACAAACCAGAGGCGATAAATCGCCTACTACAAACTAGTACAGTAAGGCGGAAGTTTCCTATTTCCACTCTCCTGTACTAGTGAAAAAGGCGATAAATCGCCTACTACAAACAAATAGGGTTTGGGAGTTATGCCACCTTTTAAAACACGCTAATCACTCTCGTGGCGCTTTTGGAGTATTTCTTTCAGGTAATCTTGAATCGTTTTGCCAGCTTCACTGCTTTCACTGACCATTTTCTCATACTCTTTTACCTCTGCCGTTTCTTGCCACACTAATTCGATTCTTCGTATTTCTTTCGTGGCTAAGTGAGTATAAGAATCTGGATAAGCCCAATAGCACGACTGGCACTTTTCGCTGTCTTTTACCCCCAAGAAATTCTCACAGTGTTCACACGCCCATGATTTTTGCCGTTTTGCCGTTCCAGATAAAAGCATAAATTGTTCAGGGTGACGTTCATCAGCTATCAAGTCACCTGCCACTTCATCAGGAACTCTGTGAACAATCTGCAAATAACGTCCTTCAAATTGTTCGCCAGTTATGGCACACTTGGAACCATACCTTTCTATCAGCCCTTGTTTAAAGGCTTTAGGAAATACATTTCGACTGCCCAATTTGTGTTTCCCAATTTGCTCAGGATCACCAAATTTATAAGCACCAATTTTTCTACCGTCAGAGCCAGTGACTTTAAACGTTTCTATTGGTATTCCTTCCTCTCTCACGTCTCTAATCGCCCTCGGCGGATGATGATATCCATAAATTTCCTTAATTTCCTCAGTGGTAATAAAATCATGTTCCAAAAGGTGAGCAATGACCGTTTTCGGCCTTTTCTTTGTCACCTTGTTGACGATATCCAATATACGCTTGTCAACTTGACTCATAATTAATAACGCCTTTTTGTTTCTGTGATCAGTTAACAGTGATCAGTTATCAGTTATCAGTTATCAGTTTTTCAGTTATCAGTAACTATTTTTTCACTGAACAGTAATCAGTTATTAATTATTAGTTATTATAAGGAATTGCAAAACGGTTTCTCAACACTGAGGGCACTGAGTTCTCTGTGTTGATAAGAGAAAATCCCGTTTTGACGAGTTTTGCAAGAGGCTCGTTAGTTATTAGTTATCAGTTATCAGTTATCAGTTATTTCACTGATCACTGAAAACTAAGAACGCGACTATTTGGTTTTCATCGACTTTTTTGCCCACGCCTATCAAAACACATTTGATAAAGTTGTGTTTGCCGGCGGCAATATCTTTGGCAAGTTGAATAGTATAACGCTTGACGGCCTCTAAATCATCAATATGGCCGTCGCTCATGAAAATATACATGCCGCGCTCGGCTTCAGTGATCAGCGAACAGTGATCAGTTATCAGACTTGTCCGTAAATAAACAAGAAAGCCAGGGGCGTTTTCTAGGGGCTTTAATAACACATACCGAAGGGGCTAATAGAAAAGCCCCAACGGGGCGACATTAATATAGCCAGTGTATCTACCTGGAAACGCCGGATCACTGAATACTGATTACTGATTACTGATTACTGATTACTGATTACTGATTACTGATCACTGATTTTGTTAATTATAAAAAAGTTTTGTGGTAGGGGGCCGCACCCTTGTTTTGTTAAATTAGGTTTTATATATTATACTTTTTATTCAACTCACAAGGAATTTGTTATGAAGCGAAAATTACTAAGTCTGTGTCTCGCTGGTACGCGAGCTGGGTTTGATGGCAGGAACTGTGAACGCGGCAACTTTGATTGATCTCAACTTTAACAGTGGAACTGATGCTCAGGGACAATCACAAGGGAATCTGGTATTCAAAGGCGCGGATGGATTCCAAGTTTCCTTTACTGATGACGATTCCAATGGTTCTAATGGGGGAAACGCGGATGGTGTCCATATCACAAACAAAAATTATGGCAACAAAAAGGTAGGTAGTTCTGATCTCGTCCTTGGTGCAAATAATTCTTCTACGGGTTCTAACAATTACCATAGTAGTGGTATTGTGGGAATATTTAACTGTGGAGTGGAACAGGTTCGACTCTTCGACACAGACGATGATGGAACCAAAAAGACACTGTTTGCTTTTGATAAAGACGGCAACCTTATTGGCAAAACCAACGTTGCCTCTCAGACGACCTTTCAGATAGACACCAGTATGACTGGCGGTAAACTCATTCACAAGATTGAGTTTGACACAGAGATGGGTACATCAGGTGGTTCGCTCGATGGCACAGTGTTCACCAGGAGTTAAAACCGGAGTCCAAGATTTATCTTGGACACAGAAGTACAAGATTTATCTTGTACGTCCGCCCTTGTGCAAGATAATACTTGTGTACAATACCAATTGTATGTTTTGATAACACTCTTTTAACCAAGTACAGTAAAGTCCATGACATCACAAATACCAGCATTAACAATCAGTTGCGAATTTTTCCCGCCGCGCACCGAAAAAGGTGTGCTAAAATTGCGTCAAACTCGCGAACAGTTGCAAGCGTTACAGCCCGCTTATTTTTCAGTGACATTTGGCGCTGGCGGTTCTACGCAGGAAAAAACCTTTGAAACCGTCGTTGAAATTCAAGAACAATCCGACTTTGACGCAGCGCCGCATTTATCTTGTATTGGCAGCAGCGGTGAAAATGTTCTCAAGTTGTTGCAAAATTATCAAGCGCACGGTATTCGACGCATTGTCGCTTTGCGGGGTGATAAGCCGTCAGGATGGGCGGGGCCTTTGGGAGACTTTCGCTATGCCAATGAATTAGTTGAATTTATTCGGACAGAAACCGGATCACATTTCCATATCGAAGTCGCCGCTTATCCCGAATTTCATCCCGAAGCTCGCAGCGCCAAAGCGGACTTGGATTTTTTCAAGCAAAAAGTGGATGCCGGGGCAAACAGTGCCATCACGCAGTATTTTTATAATGCCGAGGCCTATTTTCGTCTTTTAGACAGTTGCGCTGAGCGCGGTATTGATATTCCTATTGTGCCCGGCATTATGCCAATTGGCAATTATGAACAATTGGTGCGGTTTTCTGATACTTGCGGGGCCGAGGTTCCGCGCTGGTTGCGCCGGCGGCTGGCCGATTTTGCGGAAGATAAAGAAGGACTGCAAGCGTTTGGCATAAATGTGGTGACAAAATTGTGTGAGCGTTTATTGGAAGGCGGCGCACCGGGCTTGCATTTTTATACGCTTAATCAAGCCGGGCCGACTTTGGAAATTACAAAGCGTTTGGGCTTGTTCTCATTATCCTAACCACCTTCTCCCCTAAGGGGCTTTCTGGAGTACTTAGCGATCCTTGTACGTGCAAAGCTGGGCGAACACGAGAGAGAGCCCCTACAGCCCATTTTTACGTCAATGCCATATCGTAACGCCTTAGAATAAATTCTAAGGCTTAAAGCTAAAGTACCCTAAAGGGCACTATTAGTAGGCTTTAGCTGAACGATGCGAATACCGAAGAATTTATTCTGAGGCTGAAGCAAAGCCAGCTTTGCACCCCTTGGAGTCCTTAGCGATCCTTGTATGTGCAAAGCACGTTTTGCACTCCTTGTTAATTTTTACAAAATAAAGTTTAAAAGGACACCAAATTATGGCTGCTCTGCCAAGTTTGTTGCTAGTCGATGATGATCCATTAATTAGTGAATCTCTTGCCTTTGTCTTAAAAAATAGTTTTACAGCTCATGTTGTTGCAAGTCGTGAAGAAGCAAGGCGTTTGCTCCACAAGCTCCCAGTATTACCGAATTTAGCTTTGGTCGATCTTGGGTTGCCGCCTTCTCCGCACACTCCAGAGGAAGGTTTTATTTTAGTTTCAGAATTGTTGACTTTTAATCCGTCGATTAAAATTCTCATTCTATCTGGGCAAGATGCGGTAGAGAATGTGCGACATGCTTTGACACTGGGCGCGGTGGATTTTATTAATAAACCGTGTGACATGGAATTGCTCAAGGCGCGACTAAAACATCAATTGATGATTTTGGACGCTGAACAACATAAGCCTCAAGCAAAACAAAAAGAGTGTGGGCTGATTGGGCAAAGCCTGCCAATGGAAACGTTGCGTGTTCAAATCAAGCAATTTGCGAACTTTCCGTTTTCGGTGCTAGTTCAGGGCGATTCTGGCACGGGTAAAGAATTGGTTGTCCAATGTTTGCACAGTCAAAGCCAACGCGCCAAAGCGCCTTGCTTAATTGTTAATTGTGCCGCTTTTACTTCAGAATTACTTGAAGCGCAATTATTTGGACATGCCAAGGGCGCGTTTACGGGGGCGACTACGGCACGCGCTGGTTTTTTTGAAGAAGCTAATCAAGGCAGTTTGATACTGGATGAAATTGGCGAAATGCCGCTACCACTGCAATCTAAGTTATTGCGCGTCTTAGAAAACGGTGAATATTATCGGCTAGGCGAGACAAAAGTGCGCCAATCTCAAGCACGACTTATCGCCTCCACTAACCGCGATTTACGCGAAGAAGTGAAGAAAGGAAACTTTCGTGGCGACTTGTATCACCGTCTCAGCGTGTTGACGATTAAAGTGCCTTCCTTAAATGAACGCGATGATGATAAATTTTTGTTATTAACCAACTTTCAAGAATTTTATGCGGAGATGGGCACCTTATTCAGGTTAGATGAAGAAGCGAAGGAATGCTGGAAGCAATATCATTTTCCCGGCAATGTTCGTGAATTACGCAATATTGTGATTCGTCTTGGTGCGAAATATCCCAACCAATTGGTGAACAAAACTCAATTAGAAGAAGAATTAGAAACGAGTTCGAATAGCGAACCCAACAGTGATTCCGATGAAGCGCTATTGCAACAACTAAACAAAGAGGGATTTTCCCTAGATGAAGTGCTACTAGATTTGGAACGTCGCTACATCAATGCCGCACTCCAACTCAGCCAAAGCAACCTCAGCCAAGCCGCTCGCATATTAGGAATTAACCGCACCACCTTATACAGCAAAATGCAACGCCTAAGCAAGAGTGGCATGGGTAATTGGTAAGTAATAGGTAATAGACAGAAGAATACAAAAGGAACCCAAAGCCAGGGGCGTTGCCCCAATGCTATTAAGTTAAGGGCAACCATAAAGGATTGCCCCTACATGACATGACGGTTCGTAGGGGCAATCCCTTGTGGTTGCCCTCACTCAAAAGCGGTACGATATGGCATTGGGGCGGTGCCCCAGGCTATATTAATATCGCCCCGTTGGGGCTTTCCAGGGGCGGTGCCCCTGGCTATATTAATCTCGCCCCGTTGGGGCTTCGCTTCCAGGGGCGGTGCCCCTGGCTATATTAATCTCGCCCCGTTGGGGCTGACTTTAAAATCTCTATTAGCCCCTTCGGTAAGTATTATTAAAGCCAGGGGCAACGCCCCTGGAATGAGCAATAACCAATTTACCAATGTATTATGAACATTTTGGTTTAAAGTATCCGCCTTTTAAAATCACGCCCGATACTCAACTGTTTTATCATGGCGGCAATCGAGGGCTAGTGCTGAATGCCTTAGTCTATGCCATTGAAAATGGCGAAGGCATTGTCAAAGTCGTCGGAGAAGTCGGCAGCGGCAAAACCATGTTATGTCGGATGCTAGAAGAAAAGTTGCCCAAACGAATAGAAGTCGTCTATATAGTCAATCCCCGTCTGCCCCCAGAAATGATTTTACATGCCATCGCCCTTGAAATGCGCTTGCCTATCACGCCGCAAGATAATCGTCTCCAAGTCATGCAAGCTTTACAGACGCGATTATTAGAAAAACATGCGAATAATCAACAAGTCGTTGTTTTTATTGAAGAAGCGCAAGAGATGCCGCTAGAAACGTTAGAAGAAATTCGTTTACTTAGTAATTTAGAAACGACGCGCCATAAATTATTACAAATTGTTTTGTTTGGGCAACCCGAATTAGATAACAATTTGTCGGCAACCCATATTCGTCAACTGAAAGAAAGAATTACTCATAGTTTTTATTTAAAAGCATTGACGCGCCCTGACATAAGAGAATATTTACGTTTTCGTATGCATGCAGTTGGCTATCGAGGCCTACCCGTTTTTTCTCCGGCGGCCGTCCGCCTGTTAACGAGAGTTTCTAAAGGCCTAATGCGGCGAATTAATATTTTAGCGGATAAAGCCCTGTTAGCGGCCTTTGCTGACGATGCGTACCTTGTCCGCCCAAAACATATCTGCTTAGCGGCGCGTGACAGTGGTTTTGCTTGTCCACGATTTTTTACTTCTACTTGGGTTAGCCTACTGATTGTTATTGTGCTGGTGCTAGGGCTATGGTTTTCACCCTATCGAGAAACAACTTGGGCTTGGTTGAAAAGCTATACTGAAACCACTTTTTCGGCCAACCCCGAAACGACTTCTTTGGCAAAACCCGAAACCACTCTCCCACCCATTTCTACAACCACGACTGATCCACTTTTACAGCAACGCCTAGAAGCCACCGAACAGTGGTTAGCAAAAGCAAATGGACAACATTATAGTATTCAAGTGATGCAAACGAAGGTGGATAAAACGGAGAATTTAGTCGCTTTTTTACGCCAACCAGAAATACAGCCTCTATTAGAAGACTTATATATCTACCGTGTCAGCCGAAAAGGAGACGTTTTTTGGGAAATGGTCTATGCCCAATTTGCTGACGCAGACAGCGCCGTTGCGGCGATAGCCACTCTTCCAAAAATATTGCAACGTAACAAACCCTTTTTGCGGAAAATTGCCAGTTTTCAATGATCAGAAAGAAAGCCCCAACGGGGCGGATTAATGATTAATGATTAATGATTAATGATTAATGATTAATGATTAGCCCCAACGGGGCGGATTAATATAGCCAGGGGCATCGCCCCTTCCAAGAGCCCCTTTGGTGCGAAATTAATATAGCCAGGGGCACCGCCCCTAGCTTGGGGCTGATCACTTAAACTTCTCACTGAGAACGGAAATCCGGCAAGTAAACCCGATAATCACGCAAATCGCCCGACAAACTCGCCTCTTTGACAATTATCGGCCGTAAAAAAATCACCAATTCGGTTTTTTCATATTTATCATCACGGTAACTGAACAAATCACCAATCAACGGCAGTTGTGATAATACCGGTACACCTTGAGTGTTTTGGTTAGTGGTATCTTGCATTAAACCACCAATAATCGCTACATCACCATTATTGATTCTAAGAATAGACTCAATTTCGCGCACTTGTATTTCAGGAATCAGGTTGAGCGTACCTGCTTCTGCCAATACTGGGTTAGGATCAGGCTTGAACTCCGTCACACGCGAAATGGTTGGGCGGATATTCATAATAACAACCTCATTTTCGCTGATTTGCGGAGTCACACTCATCACTAAGCCCACCGGCACTGTATTGATTTTTGTTGTAAATGTTTCCTTCGTTCTTGTCTCAGTCTCGGTGATTTTTATCTCTGTCGTAAAATAAACAATATTATCAACCACTTTTAGGATGGCCGTTTGATTATTCAGTGCCATAATTTTGGGACTGGATAGCACTTTAACCGCGCCAAACTGCTCAAGTAAGCGCACCGTTGCAGAAATATTCCCAATTTGGCTGTTAGGGTTACTGTATCCAAAAGAATAAAAAGGTGTATTTCCCAGATTCCCCCCTAGCAGTGATTGTGTATAACTAAAATCTCCAGCAATGCGTTGCCAATCTATCCCGGCTTGATACTGATCACCGAGCTGCACTTCTACAATGGTTGCTTCAATCAGCACTTGTCTTTGTACGTTGGCAAGTACCTGATCAATAAAACGCTGTATCTCTTTATGCTGTCTGTGAGTCGCATGGACTGTCATAACACCGCTTTCTTTATTGATGATGACTTTGTCTTTTCTATCTTTGGTATTATCCTCGTTTCTGGTATCACGGGTAGTTGCCAAAATAGCCAGAATATTTTCGTTAAGTGTTTCCCAAAAACGATTGTTTGATTTATTAGTAATTTTGGTGATGGAAGTGTTACCGCCCGAACCACCGCCAGTACCACCTTGACTGATACCTCCGCCAGTACGAGCGATTTCTGTCGCGACGGATACTTCACTGATAGTCTCCCTAGACATATTGACATAACCGATTTGATATAAACGCATATAAGGCAAATCGGGCGAAATAGTCACAGTCGTCCCGTCAATCCGATAACGCAAATCTACTTGCTTAGCAATGCGTTCCAGCAATTGCGGTAGCGTTTGATTGAGCGCATTGAGCGTGACAGTGCCAGTAATGCCCGGATGAATATCAACATTCAGGCCAGCATCGCGTGCCAATGTAAACAATAACTTATCAACCGGCACACTATCAACTACCACCGTATAAACTTCCAACGGTGCTGTGGGCTGAGGTGGCGGCACAAAGGCTCGTTGCTGTATCAGCGGCGGAATATCCTTTTTGGGAGGCGGAATGTTACTCGTATTGATATGGCCCGGCGATTGCATGGGTGGTTGAGGCGCACAAGCACTGAGCAACCCAAAGAAAAGCCAGAAAAGGAGGCCGAGATGGGGAAAGTTGCATTTTAGATTAGAGTCGCTGAGATGAGATACCATAATAGTTATATGATCCCAAAAAACCGCGTGAAAAACCATACCCAGCGATTTTTGTAGGGGGCCGGCAAAGTCTTTTTCTTGCCCACCTGCCTTATTAGAAAAGTTAAATTTGTTCCCACGTTGAGTATATCATCAATAGGATTTGCCTGACTTAAATAAATTTAATAAGCCTGCATTGAGAAAAATTAAAATTCAAGTCCAAACCTAAAGGTTTGGACAAAATGATTGCCAAGGTGAGGAATTCAACTTATTCTGAAAAATATCACGCCATTACCAATTGCCAATTACCAATTACCAATTACCAATTAAAGAGGATTTTATTAGCGGTTGCCCGTACAAGATAAATCTTGTAGGCTTGTTAAAACATTGACATTAAAACATTTTAGGACGATGATTGGAAAAGCGATAATTTCTGGTTAGGCAAACGCCTCTGGTACAAAAACTCAAAATGGATAAGATAACGGAGAAACTGATATGAGAATGATAAGCGCCCCTGATTTTCAAATGAACTGCTTATACCTATTAGACGAAGTGGCTAAAACCGGAGAAATTGTTTTAATTACGAAAAATGGTGTACCAATGACCCAATTAGCGCCTTATCACCAAAAAACTCGTCACCAAAAACCTCAAACCCTATTTGGTATCTTCAAAGGTACAATAACTGTTTGTAGTAGTCATGTTTGTAGTAGTCGCTTTAGCGACTAAGTTTGTAGTAGTCGTGTTTGTAGTAGTCATGTTTGTAGTAGTCATGTTTGTAGTAGTCGCTTTAGCGACTAAGTTTGTAGTAGTCGCTTTAGCGACTATTACCGCTCGTTATGAGCCTTAGATTTTTGTTTACCCACTTAACTTGATTTTAAATTGGAACGGGCAACTTAAACGGCACAATGCGAGATTGTCAAATATTCAACCCCTTTGGGGTTGGTACGTTTCATATACCTTTCCACAGGTTTCACCTGTGGCTATTCACATTCAACCCCTACGGGGTTGAGGCCCTATTAATGATTAATGATTAATGATTAATGATTAATGATTAATGATTAATGATTAATTGTTAATTCCCCCTACGGGGTTTCGGCCCAATTAATAGTTAATGATTAATGATTAATGATTAATTGTTAATTTTTCCTTTGGGGTTTCGGCCCAATTAATAGTTAATGATTAATGATTAATGATTAATGATTAATTCTCCCTTCGGGGTTGGTGCGTACTCTTATATACAAATGACATTAGCGCCACCGATTTTTGTTGGTATTGATATTGGCACCTCTGGCTGCCGGGGTTGTGCGATTGATATTGGGGGCCATCTCCTCGCTGAACAAGCTATCGAATTGCCGGCCCCCAGTCGCCGTGGTGTCGAAGTGGAACAAGAGCCACTTATCTGGTGGCAAGCCTTAACAGCGGTTTTAACGCAACTCTGCGACACACTACCTTATCCCATCACGGCCCTAGCCATTGATGGTACTTCGGCCACCGTGTTATTGGTCGATAAACACGGCACACCGCTGGGGCCGGCCTTAATGTATAATGATGCGCGTGCCACTCAAGAAGCAGAACAGATTCGGCAGATTGGCCCCCGCGAGTGCGGGGCGCATGGTGCTACTTCTAGCCTAGCCAAATTGCTTTGGTTACTTAAGAACACTCAGCCACACGGTGTACATCATGTCCTACATCAGGCCGACTGGTTAGCTGGAAAGCTCACCGGCCGATTTGATATCAGTGATGAAAACAATTGCCTGAAGCTGGGTTATGATACAATATTGTGTCATTGGCCCAGTTGGATAGCGAAAGTCGTTGATATGGCCTCTCTGCCCCAAGTACAACCACCAGGCACACCTATTGCCACCGTTAAGGAAAACGTGGCAAAGCCAATAGGCCTCAACCCGAAAACCGTTGTGGTGAGTGGCACCACTGATAGCATTGCGGCCTTCCTCGCCACCGGGGCCGAACAAGTGGGCCAGGCCGTCACTTCGCTTGGTAGTACTTTGGCCCTTAAAATGGTGTCCGATAAGCCCGTCTTCTCGCCAGAATATGGTGTTTATAGTCACCGCTTATGGGATAAATGGCTTGCTGGCGGGGCCTCCAACACCGGCGGGGCCGTGTTGTTGAAATATTTTACGCCAAGTGCATTGGCGAGTATGACTTCTCAGTTGCAACCCGATCAATCGACTCAGTTAGACTATTATCCACTGCTCTCGGTAGGAGAACGCTTTCCTGTGGCCGATCCTAAACGACGGCCCCGTTTGGAACCTCGTCCGGCCGAGGATGTGATTTTTTTCCAAGGCTTGTTGGAAAGCATTGCCCGAATTGAGGCCGAAGGCTATCAACGTTTATATAGCTTAGGGGCCCCGTATCCAACAACCGTTTATACCGTGGGCGGTGGTGCCAAGAATAGTGCTTGGACTCAAATACGGCAAAATCTCCTTAGTGTTCATATGCAAACACCGCAATATACTGAAGCGGCCTATGGTGCGGCACTATTGGCGAAACGGGGGTTTTTTGCCACATGCTCTCGCTCAAAGCGATAGTCTTGAGTACAACTAATTACGCGGATAAACGAATTAATCAGGCTGAAAGTACAACGGATGACGTGGATAAACGGATTAATAAGACTGAAAGTACAGTACAACTAATTACGCGGATAAACGAATTAATCAGGCTGAAAGTACAACGGATGACGTGGATAAACGGATTAATAAGACTGAAAGTACAACTAATTACGCGGATGAACGAATTAAGTACAACTAATTACGAATCAATCAGACTGAAAGTACAACGAATTACGCGGATAAACGAATAATTAGCTATTCCGTTGTCATTGCTGTATTTTACCTTATTATATACAATCCTTGTAGTACGCGGATAAACGAATAATTAGCTATTCCGTTGTCATTGCTGTATTTTAAAAAAGTTGACTGACGTGATTTTACGAATAATTAGCTATTCCGTTGTCATTGCTGTATTTTAAAAAAGTTGACTGACGTGATTTTAGGCTTAGAATAAAATCCCTTATTATATACAATCCTTGTAGTTATTTTGAGGAGGAGTCCATTATGTTCTATCGTATCTGTCTGTTTTTGGGCCTTATTATATTACTAACGGCCTGTTCAAACCCCGATGACGCGCAACAAAATAGTGTCAACAATGGGGCCACTTCAACCCAGATTGTAACGACAACCGCTCCTGACACAACCGCTCTTGACAATTCCAAGCGGCTTGCTTTAGTGATTGGTAATAGCGATTACCAATCTATGCCTTCGCTAGATAATCCCGTCTTTGATGCCCAAGACATGACGGCCGTCCTCAGCCAGTTGGGCTTTGAAGTGATGTTAGGGCGCAATGTTGATAAGAAAACCATGGTAACTGCCGTGAAAGACTTTGGGGAGCAGCTACAGCGTCGTGGGGGTGAGGGCTTGTTTTATTTCTCAGGGCACGGGCTGCAAAGCCGAAACCGTAATTATCTGGTGCCCGTTGATGCTAAAATCAACTCGGAGGCTGAGATTGAATTTGAGGCGTTTGATGTGGGCCGGGTTCTCGCGCAAATGGGGCAGGCTAATAATAACGTCAATCTAGTCATTCTTGATGCGTGTCGAGATAATCCTTATAAAACCACCGCACTGAAGGGCCTAAAAAAGGGCTTAGCCAAAATGGACAGCCCGTCGGGCACTTTGATTGCGTTTGCGACGGCACCTGATAAACCGTCATGGGGCGGCCTACCCGGAGAACGCAATAGTATTTATACTAAACACTTAGTGGCCGCGTTGCAAACCAAAGCCCATTGGAGTGCGCCTGAATTGTTTATTGAGGTGCGTCAGCAAGTCATGCGTGATACCAAGGAGGCCGAAGTGCAACAGGTGCCGTGGGAATCAGTGTCTTTGTTGGAACGGTTTTGTTTTGGGCGATGTGGTTTAGGGAATGACGAACGGCAACGCGCCGAATTACCCCAAGCTGATCCCTCGTTGGTGTCATTGCGAGAGTGCTACGCGCATTTTCAAGCCAATCGTTTGATAACGGGCGAGGGTGGAACGGCTTTTGCGTGTTATAAAGCGGTATTGGAAAAAGAACCAACCAATGCCGAGGCGTTAGCTGGTTTGGATAAAATTGCCGCACGTTATGCCGATTGGGTAAACGACGCGTTGAACCGAAGACAACTCAATAAAGCCAAACAATATTTAGCCGGTTTACGTCAAGTCAATCCCAACTCACCCAGGTTGGCTGAGTTTGAAAAACGAATTTCGTTGCTGTCTGCAAAGGTTGATTTTGCCGCTTTGTTAAATCCCAAACGGGATAGTTTTGAAACCACGTCCCAATTTCAAGCCCGCCGTCAACACTTGTTAGAAGAATTCAACCAAGCGGCACAACTGCGTGATTTACGTTATCAAGCCGGGGTTGCTTATCTGAAAGACTATGACGCTGACGCTAGAAAACTCTCAGTTGGCTTCAAATGGCAAGCCGCGTGGGTTAAACAATTTCTTGGCTCAGTCGGTAAAAATAAACACGGTGTCATGAAAATCGCTCCCGGTGACGCGCAAGCACTTTGGCAGTCTGGCCGAGAAAAACCGTTGTTTGTTAGGGCCGAAATGGCTGAAACGGGTATTAAGAGCGATGGTGCGTTGGTAGAAGATGGCAAAGTGTGGCACTTTAGTTTGTACCGCTACCTAGATAATGGTAATGGTACCGTTACTGATCAGCAGACGGGACTGATTTGGTTGAAAAATGCCAATTGTTTTGGCAGCCGGCAACGTTGGGGAAAGGCCAGGCAAAAAACGGCTAAGCTCGCGCAGGGGCAATGTGGCCTCCATGACGGTTCAACTGAGGGTATGTGGCGTTTGCCTACCAAGGAAGAATTGGAGGCAATTATAGATAAGAGATATAAATCCCCAGTGATCTCCAACGCGGCCGGTACGGGTAAATGGCGGGAAAACGATGCGTTTTCGGGCGTGCAGTCGTTTTATTATTGGTCGTCTACCCCGGACGCGGATAATGCCAACTACGCATGGCGCGTGTACCTTAACCTTGGCGGTGCCAGCACCAGTGGCAAGGCCTACACCTATTATGTGTGGCCGGTGCGAGGCGGACAATAGATTATTTGGTTGTTTTATCACGGATTAAGTACAACGAATTACGCGGATAAACGAATTAATCAGACTGAAAGTACAACGGATGACGTGGATAAACGGATTAATCAGACTGAAAGTACAACGAATTACGCGGATGAACGAATTTCTCTTAGAGTACAACTAATTACGCATCTGAATCGTCCGGAGTCCAAGATTTATCTTGGACGTCTAAATCGTCCAGAGTCCGGAGTCCAAGATTTATCTTGGACGTCTAATTCCTCCGGAGTCCAAGATTTATCTTGGACGTCTATTTATCCGGAGTCCAAGATTTATCTTGGACGTCTAATTACGTCCGGAGTCCAAGATTTATCTTGGACGTCTATTTGTCCGGAGTCCAAGATTTATCTTGGACATCTAATAAAATCCCTTATTATATACAATCCATGTAGTTAGAGAAGGAGTCCATTATGTTCCATCGTATCAGTTTGGGCCTTATTATATTACTAACGGCCTGTTCAAACCCCGATGACGCGCAACAAAAGAGCGTCAACAATGGGGCCACTTCAGCCCCGATTGCAACAACAACCGCTCCTGACAATTCCAAGCGGCTTGCATTAGTGATTGGTAATAGCGATTACCAATCTATGCCTTCGCTAGATAATCCCGTCTTTGATGCCCAAGACATGACAGCCCACCTCAGCCGCTTGGGCTTTAAAGTGATGTTAGGGCGCAATCTTGACAAGAAAACCATGGTAACAGCCGTGAAAAACTTTGGAAAGCAGCTACAGCTTCGTGGGGGTGAGGGCTTGTTTTATTTCTCAGGGCACGGGCTGCAAAGCCGAAACAGTAATTATCTGCTGCCCGTTGATGCCAAAATCAACTCGGAGGCTGATATTGAATTTGAGGCCTTTGATGCTGGCCGGGTTCTCGCGCAAATGGGACAGGCTAATAATAGCGCCAATATAGTGATCCTTGATGCGTGTCGAGATAATCCTTATAAAACCACCGCACTGAAGGGCATAAAAAAGGGCTTAGCCAAAATGGACAGCCCGTCGGGCACCTTGATTGCGTTTGCGACGGCACCTGATAAACCGTCATGGGGAGGCCCCGGAGAACGCAATAGTATTTATACTAAACACTTATTGGCCGCGTTGCAAACCAAGGCGCATTGGAGTGCGCCGGATTTGTTTATTGAGGTGCGTAAGCAAGTCATGCATGATACCAAGGAAGCCGAAGTGCAACAGGTGCCATGGGAATCAGTGTCTTTGTTGGAACGGTTTTGTTTTGGACGATGTGGTTCAGGGAATGATGAAGTTGAACGGCAACGCGCCGAGTTGGAACGACAACGCGCTGAGCTGGAACGACAACGCGCTGAATTGGAGAAACAGCAACCACCGATCCGCCAACCATCAAGCCCGGTTTTAGAACCCCAGCCTGAACCTTCGTTAGCGGTTGTTGTGTTATTGCAAGAGTGCGAAGCGCATTTCAAAGCCAATCGTTTAACAACGGGCGAGGGTGGAACGGCTTTTGAATGTTATAAAGCGGTATTGGAAAAAGAGCCAAGCAATGCCGAGGCGTTAGCCGGTTTGGATAAAATTGCCACACGTTATGCCGGTTGGGCAAACAAAGCTTTGGATCGAGGACAACTAAACCAAGCCAAACAATATTTAGCCCGTTTACGTCAAGTCAATCCCAACTCACCCAAGTTGGCTGAGTTTGAAGAACGAATTTCGTTGCTGTCTTCAAGGGTGGATTTTGCCGCTTTGTTAAATCCCAAACAGGGTCGATTTGAAACCACGCCCCAATTTCAAGCCCGCCGTCAACAATTGTTAGAACAGTTTAACCAAGCGGTGCAACAGCGTGATTTACGTTATCAAGCCGGGGTTGCTTATCTGAAAAAGTATGAAGCAGACGCTGAAAAATTCTTAGTTGACTTAAAATGGCAAGCCGCGTGGGTAAGGCAATTTCTTAGCCCATTAGGTAGAAATAAACTCGGCGTAATGAAAATCGCTCCCGGTGACGCGCAAGCACTCTGGCAGACTGGCAGAAAAAAACCGTTGTTTGTCAAAGTGAAAATGGTTGCAAATCGTATTGTGAGCGACGGTGCGTTGGCAGAGCGTGGCAAAGTGTGGACTGTTAGTTTGGCACCCTACATGAACAATGGCAATGGCTAAACTAGCGCATGGACAATGTGGCCTTCGTGATGGTTCAAAGGCAGGTATGTGGCGTTTGCCTACCAAGGAAGAATGGGAAGCAATGATAGATAAGAAATATAGCGGCCCTGCGCTCTCCAACGCGGCCGGTACCGGTAAATGGCGGGAAGGCGATGCGTTCTCGGGCGTGCGGCCCAGCTACTATTGGTTGTCTACCCCGTACGCGGACGTCGCCAGCGGCGCATGGCTCGTGAACCTCAGCTACGGCGACGTCAACACCTACGACAAGCCCGGCACCAACGATGTGTGGCCCGTGCGTCGCAGACAATAGATTATTTGGTTCTTTGGTCATTTGAAGACTTTGACGGGGTGCAGGGGTGTCCCCTGCTCGATTTTTTTTTGGCGATTTTCTAGTCGATTCGGTGGGTTTCGCTTCGTTCTACCCACCCGACATTTGACTCAATAAGCCGGAATGGCCCAAAATAATTCGTTTGTCCGCTAATCTTACCACCTATCAGTTTTCAAATCCTCAACACAGAGAACACGGAGAAATCACGGCGTTTCAGATGTAGATTTCCGTTAAGAAAGAGATGGCTCTGTGTGACTCTGTGGTTCTCTGTGAACTCTGTGTTGAAAATGTGTTGAAAAATAATGACTTTTACAAACTGATAGGTGGTAGGCTCCGCTAATCCGTTGTACTTGATAGAGTTGTACTCATCAATAACAGAACATGGCCCCCAAATCAAGGAGTGATATCCGCTAATCCTAAATCGTCCGGAGTCCAAGATTTATCTTGGGCGTCTAATTCGTCATCCGGAGTCCAATTCATCCGGAGTCATCGATAAATCTTGGACGTCTATTTTGTCCGGAGTCCAAGATTTATCTTGGGCGTCTATTTATTCACGATTTTTGAAATTATTTTTCTGAACATCTATAGAATTGTACTCATCAATAACAGCACTTTGCTCTCAGAAAGAAACGAATTGATTAAGAATTTAATAAACTAACTCTCCGCGGGAATGGCCCCAAAAAGTGATGTCCGCTAATCCGTTGTACTCGATGGCGTTGTACTCATCAATAATAGTACTTTGCTCTCAGAAATAAACGAATTGATTGAGAATTTATAGCATTTCCCGATTTGGTTAAATACAAAACCCTTATTTACATTCAACCCCTTCAGGGTTGACCCATTTTTCCACATACCCCAGGTTTCACCTGGGGCTATTCAAATTCAACCCCTATCGGGGTTGAGGAGTCGCTTATGTTGAACGTTATTGATTTGTATTTCATTCAATCGGGAAACGCTATAATAAACTAACTTTCTGCGGGAATGGCCCCAAAAAGCGATATCCGCTAATCCGTTGTACTCGGTGGCGTTGTACTCATCAATAACAGAACTTTGATCTCATAAATAAAGGAATTTTGTTGATTATAACGGATTTTGTTTATATTATATTAATACGCCAACCCCGAAGGGGTTGAATGTGAATAGCCCCAGGTGGAACCTGGGGAAAGCAATATCAAAAAGGCTCAACCCTGAAGGGGTTGAATGTGAATGAGCCATTTATAAAATATCTTAAAATCCATATCGTTAGAGTTCTCAAAAAAAAAGTTATAATCAGGAATTGATTCTAACACGTCAACACAAAAACCAATTATTGGGAAATTATTGGGAGCTTGGAATGAGTACTTTGGCAGCTAAAGTGATGGAACCCCTCGTTAGTGCGACATATGCCTATTTTGTCAATCAGATTTTGTATGTATCTCTAAGTGATGGACGAGAAATCAGTGTACCAATCAACAAAATACCGTGGTTGCATTGGTTAGCAACAGCGACACCGGCACAACGTCAAAATTGGTCGCTTGAACCAAATGGTTTTGCGATTTACTGGGAAGACTTAGATGATGGAATATAAATTAGTCATTTATTGGGAATGAAAGCACTGGTTTAACTGTTCTGGTTTCTTTCCGCGTTCCCACGCTCCGGCACTTATACACAAGTCTCCGGGATATTTGTAAGCGATTGATTTTACTATCAGCACGGTAGCCAGTTAGAGAATGCCAATACTTATAATCAGCACGGTAGCCAGTTAGAGAATGCCAATACTTATAAAATCAATTAGTTAAAACTTAGGTATCAGGATGAACGCTCAGGCGTGGGAACGCCTTCCCAGACGCTCTGCTGTGTCGTCATACAATTTCCTTATGGTAAAGGATTCCCAGTGACAGCGAGAACAGATACAGAAAAACAGCGATTTAATAAAAAACCAATGAACACAGCAAACATTCCTCAAACGGATTCTATTGAAGAACTCGCCCAATTTTGGAACACGCATGATTTGACCGATTTTGAAGAACAATTGCAAGAAATCACTGAACCCATTTTCGAGCGCAACCCTGAAACTTGCCCAAAAATCAAGGAGTGATGTCCGCTAATCCGTGGCGATGCCCCAGGCTATATTAATTTCGCCCCGTTGGGGCTACCTGGGGCGATGCCCCAGGCTATATTAATTTCGCCCCGTTGGGGCTACCTGGGGCGATGCCCTAGGCTATATTAATTTCGCCCCGTTGGGGCTACCTGGGGCGATGCCCCAGGCTATATTAATTTCGCCCCGTTGGGGCTACCTGGGGCGATGCCCAGGCTATATTAATTTAAAGGATTCCCAGTGACAGCGAGATCAATGACGGTTAATTTTATGAACTATGTACAAACAATTAATCAAAGTCTAAAACCCAAAAAGTCCCTGAATGAGCAAGTGATTGATTTATTTGCAGGTTGTGGTGGATTATCGCTGGGCTTTGAAGCCATTGGATTTAAAACAGTCGGCTATGAAATGGACAAAGCCGCCGCTTTAACCTATACTCAAAACCTTCAAGGCAAATGTGTTACCAAAAAACTGGGCCAAGAGATTGATTTTATAGATGACAAAATTGATATCATCATTGGAGGGCCACCTTGTCAACCTTTCAGTGTCGGCGGACATCAAAAAGGCCACCAAGATAATAGAGACGGCTTTCCGATTTTCTTGAATGCGATCAAAAAAGCCAATCCAACCATTTTTATGTTTGAAAACGTCAGAGGGATGTTGTACGCCAACAAAGGCTACTTTGACCAAATTACAGAAGAATTAATGGCGCTGGGCTACATCATTGATTATCAACTTCTAAATGCCGTCAATTACGGAGTCCCACAAAACCGAGAAAGAGTATTTGTGGTAGGACATCGTAGCCAATTTACGTTTCCAAAACCGAGCCTAAAAAAGCGAACTGTTTCTGACGCGATTGGTGATTTAATGTACCAAGTGATTGATGACGCGAAAATTTTGACCCCATCAATGGATAACTATGTCAAAAAATACGAAACCGCCTCTCAATGTATCAATCCGCGAGATTTATCTCCCAATAAACCGGCCAGAACCTTAACTTGTCGCAATATCGCCGCGCCGACAGGCGATATGCAACGAATCAAATTACCCGATGGCAGACGGCGCCGATTAGTTGTCCGAGAAGCGGCCAGATTACAAAGTTTTCCAGATTGGTTTGAATTTTATGGCACTGAAACCAATCAATTTTACCAAATAGGTAATGCGGTGCCACCTCTATTGGCTTATCAGTTAGCCCAATCGGTCAAAAATTGTTTAGACAAAGGGCAACTGTATGAAAAAGAAGAAATTCAAAAAAAACGTCATTTCTTCAAACCGATTCCAACTTTGTTTTAAATGGGCAGGTATCTGAATGACAAATAGTAAAAAATCGGCATCAGTCAAGAAAATTCTTGAAGAAGCGATTGACATTCTTTCTTTGACGGAAATACCTATTCTTGAACAAACAGAAAGGAGAAGAGAACGAATGGCAATGGCTTTTTTGGCGGTTGCCGGTGTGACAAATGCTTGGAAAAACGCGCAAGGATTAGAAGAAAAACGCGCTGTTAAAACCAGAGACATCATATCTTTTATTAACGAACATTTTGAAGAGAATATTTCCAGTGGCTCTTATGACGATATTCGTAGAAAAGACTTGAGGATGCTGGTTTTAGCCGGATTTATTATTAATAGTGCTGATAATCCAAATGCAGCCACTAACGATCCAACCCGGGGGTACAGTTTAGCTCCCCATTTCAAGAATTTAATAATCCATTACAAAACAAATCATTGGAAAAGTCAGCTACAAAAGTACGTTGCTAATCATGACTCATTGAAAACGCGGTTAGCCAGAACAAGAAATATTGAAAAAGTCCCGGTGACTTTACCCAATGGGCGATTACTTGAACTCTCAGCCGGACAGCACAATATTTTACAAAAGCAAATTGTTGAAGAATTTTTGCCTCGATTTGGTAAAGGCTGCCAAATTCTATATATTGGTGATACTTCAAACAAAATGCTGTTTATGGACGAAAAAACACTGGAAATGCTTAATTTTTCTATAGGGCCACACGAAGAATTGCCTGATATCATTAGCTACAACGCTTCCAAAAATTGGCTCTATTTGATTGAAGCAGTTCATAGTAGCGGTGCTATTAATGAAGTGAGATTATTAGAATTGAAAGAATTGACTAAAAATTGTCCCGTAGATGTCATTTATGTGACAACCTTTCTAAGCAAAAAGGAATTCAAAAAATGGATAGTTGAAATTGCATGGGAAACCGAAGTTTGGATAGCTGATAACCCCGATCACTTAATTCATTTTGACGGTCATAAATTTCTTGGGCCTTACAAACAAGACTAATTTTATAGTGCAATTCCATCGAATGCAATTTTTTTTCGGACTCAACGGATTTTGTTATTGAGAATATTGAACTAATAGCTGGTACAACGGATTAGCCGCGTTGTAGTCAGCGGGAATGGCCCCAAAGAGTGATATCCGCTAATCCTAAATCCTCCGGAGTCCAAGATTTATCTTGGACGTCTATTTTGTCCGGAGTCCAAGATTTATCTTGGACGTCTATTTTGTCCGGAGTCCAAGATTTATCTTGGGCGTCTATTTATTCACTATTGTTTTGAAATTATTTTTATGAACATCTATAGATACTCATCAATAACAGCACTTTGCTCTCAGAAATAAAAGAATTGATTGAGAATTTAATAAACTAACTCTCCGCGGGAATGGCCCCAAAAAGTGATATCCGCTAATCCGTTGTACTCGATGGCGTTGTATTCATCAATAACAGCACTTTGCTCTCAGAAAGAAACGAATTGATTTAATTTAGCCAGATTAAGTCGCTAAAGCGACTACTACAAACTTATTAAATAAACGAATTGATTGAGAATTTAATAAACTAACTCTCCGCGAGAATGGCCCCAAAGAGTGATGTCTGCTAATCCGTTGTTTATGGAGTTGTACTCATCATTTAACAAGCGTCCAAACAACGCAAAAGTTTTTACTTTACGTTGTTTTTAGTTTGGCAATCGTCCAAACGTCAGGAAGACAGTCGTCCGACTGAAGTTTGGCAGAATAGTGATACGCGGGTACCTGTTATTGAGCTATTTTTTGGCAGGTTTTTGGACTATCGGTTTTGATGGCCATAAAATATCAGAATGCGAAGCCAACTACCCAACTATAGCATTTACCGATTTGGTTAAATACAAAAAAGGCCAAAACATGGTTCTTTTCTATTATCTCGCGTAGCGAGTTACTGCGTTTCAAATTCAACCCCTATCTGGGTTGAGGAGTCGCTTATGTTGAGCGTTACTGATTTGTATTTCACTCAATCGGGAAACGCTATATACGATGCGATAGGGTATTGACGCGCAGGCGTGGGAACGTTTTTTTTCAGGAGTCCAAACTTTAGTTAAGGATTGAATTGTGTCCAATAAAACATCAAAATATTCTCTTAAAGAGATTTGTCAAGCCGCAAAACTGGGTAATATTGCTTACCAAAGTCAACACGAAAAACCGCAAATTGATGCCCTCAATCTTGGGTATTCTGTTGAAGAACTTGTCAAATGCTTATGTTCATTAAAAGATTCCCAGTTCATTGGCTCAAAAGAATATACCTTGCCACAAGGAAATAAAGCGGTGACTTTTGATGTTTATATAACAACCTGTACCAGTTCGGAAGGCCACCTAGATACATTGTAGTATCTTAAACTGAGGTTATCCTCATCGTGGCTGATCATTGGTTCATTCCATCTACCTAGATAGACAGACATAAAATAGGTAATCTATGCGTGATCAAAACCTAACATGCCCAATGTGTGAAGAAGGGCAACTGATTCCTCATATTGGTACCGAAAAAACAACTTATAAAGGAAAAACCTTAACAGTCCAATATGAATCCTCAACATGTTCAACCTGTGGCTCAAAAATAGTCACGCCAACCCAAGCACACCGTAATCAAGCGCGTATTCTGGATGAACAGAGAAAAATCAACGGGTTACTCACCAGTCGTGAAGTCAAAAAAATTAGAGAAACTTTTAATCTGACACCAACCGATGCGGCGATCCTATTTTGCAGAGTTTGGCAGTGCCGGAGTCCAAACTTTAGTTAGTTTGGCAAACGCGAAAAAAAAGTGTTTTTCATGATAAAATAGTTGTAAACTCCATCCTGCACGAAAACTATTTTCTTGATGTTAATAGCTTTTGTTAATGGCTTACCATGCCAAGGTGTCTAAAACCTAGCGGCTTTTTTGAGGGCCATGTTGGCGAATTCCAGGGGCGTTGCCCCTGGTTTTAATAATACTTACCGAAGGGGCTAATAGAGGCTAACAAGTCAGCCCCAACGGGGCGAGATTAATATAGCCAGGGGCAACGCCCCTGGTTTGGGGCGAAATTAATATAGCCAGGGGCAACGCCCCTGGTTTGGGGCGAAATTAATATAGCCAGGGGCAACGCCCCTGGCTCACTACAAACCCAAAGCAGGAAATTTTATGTCTAACACCAACCGTTTTGCCACCATCCAATCGTTGTTAAAACAACGCATCCTCATCCTCGACGGCGCGATGGGCACCATGATTCAGCAACACGAGTTGCAAGAAGCCGACTTCCGCGGTGAACGCTTCAAGGATTGGGCTACCGACTTAAAAGGCAACAACGACTTATTGTCGATAACCCAACCGCACATCATTAAGGAAATCCACACCCAATACCTTGAAGCCGGGGCCGACATCATCGAAACCAATACCTTTAACAGTACACGGATTTCAATGGCGGACTACCATCTGGAAGACTTGGCCTACGAAATCAATGTCGCAGCCACCAAACTCGCCCGTGAAGCTGCTGATGAAATGACGGCCAAAACCCCAGATAAACCGCGCTTTGTCGCCGGCTCAATTGGCCCCACTAATCGCACTTGTTCCATGTCTCCAGATGTCAATAACCCCGGCTTTCGTAACATTACCTTTGATGATTTAGTCAATGCCTATTACGAAGCCATCCAAGGTTTAGTTGACGGCGGTGCCGACTTACTGTTGATTGAAACGATTTTTGATACCTTGAACGCTAAAGCCGCGATTTTTGCGGTGCAAAAATATTTTGATGACCATAATCTGCACCTGCCTATTATGATTTCTGGCACTATCACTGACGCTTCCGGCCGCACTTTGTCTGGGCAAACCACCGAAGCTTTTTGGAATTCCCTACGCCATGCCCAGCCACTGAGTATCGGTTTAAACTGCGCCTTGGGGCCAAAACAGTTGCGCCAATATATTGCCGAACTGTCAAAAATTTCAGAAACTTACGTTTCTGTCTACCCCAATGCCGGGTTGCCTAACGAATTCGGTGGCTATGATGAAACGCCCGATGAGATGGCAACAGAAATTGGCGATTGGGCCAAAAATGGATTTATCAACCTCGTTGGTGGTTGTTGTGGTACCACACCAGACTATATTCGCGCCATTCGGGAGGCCGTCGAACAATATCCACCGCGCCAATTGCCCGATATTCCGATTGCTTGTCGCCTTTCTGGCTTAGAACCTTGCACAATTGAAAAAGACTCACTGTTCGTCAATGTCGGCGAACGCACCAACGTCACAGGCTCGGCCCGTTTTAAGCGATTGATTAAAGAGGAAAATTACGAAGAGGCCTTAAGTGTGGCCCGCCAACAAGTCGAAAATGGGGCCCAAGTGATTGACGTGAATATGGACGAAGGCTTGTTGGATTCTAAGGCGGTGATGACCAACTTCTTAAATATGATCGCGTCGGAACCAGAAATTTCCAAAGTGCCCATTATGATTGACTCCTCCAAATGGGAAATCTTAGAGGCCGGCCTAAAATGTATACAAGGCAAAGGCATCGTCAACTCCATCAGCCTCAAAGAAGGCGAAGAGAAATTCCTTGAACAAGCCAAACTGATTAGACGCTCTGGCGCGGCCGTCATCGTCATGGCATTTGATGAACAAGGGCAAGCCGATACCAAGGCGCGGAAAGTAGCAATCTGCCAACGCACCTACCAGATATTAACGGAACAAGTCGGCTTTCCACCCGAAGACATTATTTTTGATCCCAATATCTTTGCGGTGGCAACCGGTATTGAAGAACACAACAACTATGCCGTTGATTTTATCGAAGCCACCCGCGAAATCAAACAAACGTTGCCACACGCTCTGATTTCAGGCGGCGTCTCCAACGTCTCGTTCTCATTTCGCGGCAATAACCCGGTACGTGAAGCCATTCACTCCGTTTTTCTCTATCACGCTATTAAAGCCGGTATGGACATGGGAATCGTCAACGCCGGGCAATTAGCCATTTATGAAGACTTACCGGCCGAACAGCGCGAGCGCGTTGAAGACGTTGTTCTGAATCGCCGTGACGATGCCACTGAACGGCTGTTAGAAATTGCCGATAAGTACAAAAAAGACGGCAGCACGCCAGACGATAAACAAGAAGCCGCTTGGCGCGAAGCCCCGGTGGCAAAACGTCTTGAACATGCCCTAGTAAAAGGCATCACCGACTACATTGAAGCAGACACCGAAGAAGCCCGACAACAAGCAGAACGGTCTTTACATGTCATTGAAGGGCCGCTAATGGATGGCATGAATGTCGTCGGTGACTTATTTGGGGCCGGTAAAATGTTCTTGCCACAAGTCGTCAAATCGGCCCGCGTCATGAAAAAGGCCGTTGCATACTTAATGCCCTACATTGAAGCTGAAAAAAGCGACGGCGACACCCTGAAAACCCAAGGCAAAATCCTGCTCGCCACCGTCAAAGGCGATGTTCACGACATCGGCAAAAACATTGTCGGCGTGGTTTTGCAATGCAATAACTTTGAAATCATCGACTTAGGCGTCATGGTGCCGGCCGAAACGATTCTCAAAACGGCCCGCGAACAAAACTGTCACATCATCGGCTTATCGGGACTGATCACGCCGTCATTAGACGAAATGGTGCATGTCGCCAAAGAAATGGAGCGGCAAGGCTTTGAGGTACCGTTACTGATTGGGGGTGCTACCACCTCCAAGGTGCATACAGCAGTTAAAATAGAACCTGGCTATAATAACCCCGTCGTCTATGTACCCGATGCTTCCCGTGCCGTGGGCGTAGCCCAAAAGCTACTCTCCACCGAATTAAAGGCCGACTATGCCAAACAAGTACGTGAGGAATACGCCCAAATCCGCGAAAAACGTGCTGAGCAACAAAGCCAACGGAAAAAGGCCACGTTGTCACAAGCGAGAGCGAATAAACTCCTCATCAACTGGCGCGACTACACGCCGCCTAAGCCCACCTTCTTAGGCCTCAAAGTGTTTGACGATTATTCGATAGAAGAACTCAAGAATCGGATTGACTGGACACCGTTTTTCAAAACGTGGGACATGCCGGGGCGTTTTCCCGACATTCTTAAAGATAAAAGAGTCGGCCCTCAGGCAAGTTCAGTCTATCAAGACGCGCAAGAAATGTTAGACAACTTTATCAACGCAAACTGGCTTAAAGCCACGGCCGTCATTGGCTTTTTCCCCGCCAACAGCGTCAATGACGATGACATTGAAATTTACACCGACGACACCCGCACCCAAGTCAAAGCGGTGCTACACCACATTCGCCAGCAAATGTCCAAAGCTAAGCCGAATATGTGTATCGCTGACTTCATTGCGCCGAAAGACACGGGCGTTGCAGACTATATCGGTGCTTTTGCCGTCACGACGGGTATTGGGATAGATGAACATGCTACTCGTTTTGAACAAGCCCATGACGACTACAGCAGTATCCTGTTGAAAGCCCTCGCCGATAGACTCGCCGAAGCGTTTGCCGAGCGGATGCACGAGCGCGTGCGAAAAGAGTTTTGGGGCTTCGCGCCGGATGAAGACTTCGCCAATGCCGAGCTGATAAAAGAAGCCTATCAAGGCATCCGCCCGGCCCCCGGCTATCCCGCTTGCCCCGAACACACCGAAAAGGCGACACTTTGGGCACTCATCCAACCGGACAAAAATGCCGGGATTACGTTGACAGAGAGTTTTGCGATGCACCCAGCCGCGGCGGTGTCTGGTTGGTACTTCTCACATCCACAGGCGCAATACTTTGGCACCGGTAAGATTGAGAAAGATCAGGTGGAAGACTATGCCAAACGAAAGGGCATGACAATCGCCGAAGCCGAACGGTGGCTGGCACCGATTTTGGGGTATGATATATAAGAATTAAGAATGAAAAATGAAAAATGAAGAATGAACAAAGACTTATAAAATCATTTTAGGATATCAACCCCGAAAGGGTTGAATGTGAAACGCAGTAATTCGCTACGCGAGATAATAGCTCCAGGTGAAACCTGGGGAGAGTCAGGGAAGGGCCCCAACCCCAAAGGGGTTGAATGTGAATAGCCCCAGGTGAAACCTGGGGAGAGGAGAGTCAGGGAAGGGCCCCAACCCTGAAGGGGTTGAATGTGAATAGCCCCAGGTGAAACC
>NBMI01000304.1 GCA_002085445.1 Candidatus Parabeggiatoa sp. nov. 2 | reverse complement strand
CCATATCGTGTGCTTATGAAAAAATCAGGAATTTACCAGTCCCCTTTAGGGGACTTTAGCTTTGGCTCTTTCTCGTTTATTTCTTAACTTAATGGCATTGAGGTTAGGGGTGTGTCGAAAACAGAAAAGTTGACCGTGCGAAGTAAGGAAAGATGGATACCCTTGTCTCGCCACCGCTTTGGTGGAAAGTTTCAAATTCTCACTAACTCCCCTTTGCCAAACTAATCTTTACCCACAAGTCGGTATGTTATTGAAAATAAGTCAATGTGAGTGGTTAATGAATGAGTCACTTTTTAGTTAAGTGATTGTTTTAATAGAATAATAAATAGCTTATGTCATGAGTAATGATTAATGATTAATGATTAATGATTAATGATTAATTTTGGACACTTGTGGGTAAAGGTAAGTTTGCCAAAGGGGGGGCTAAATGATTAATGATTAATGATTAATGGTTAATGATTAATGAATTAGGCGTTTTCGGATGGACACCAATGGAGAACGGAATAATTTTTGCATATAGCCCCTCCGTTTTGCCAAACCGAAGAAGTGCGGCATATCAGCAAATTCCGTTTTGTATTGGGTGAACACCATCCATTAAACCACCTCGCCAAAATAGGGTTCGAGGGTGCCAACAGAGGGGAACGCCCTGGGGTGGTGAGTTGGTAAGTTCCAACTGGTTCTAAAACTTGAGCCCATTTTTATTCCAAATTATTTTTAAAAACTAAATCTCATTTAAAATTAATCATTAATCATTAATCATTAATCATTAATCATTAATCATTAATCATTAATCATTAATTATTTTCACCGCCCTCTCCCGGCTGGTGAAGGTAAAAAATTTCAATGTGCAACCATCAAAAGAAAATGGTGATGAAAAGACGAAAACGATTTATCGACATCTTAGCGGTGATGTTATTGGGCAGTAGCTTGTTGCCGCCGCTGGCAGCGGGTGGTGAAATTTTTAGCTACGTTGATGCCAACGGTGTGCGAGTTTACACGGACAAAACGCCCGCCGGCCGCGCTCGCTTCAAGGTTTACTCTCCACCGGTTGCTCAACCGACTCAAAGTCGTGCCGTTACGATTTACAAATATGTGGACTCAAAAGGCGTAATCCACTACACCGACAAGCCCAAACATTCACGCTACAAACTGATTTATCAAGGCGGTACCAGTGTTCCACTGTTTTCGAGTGACGTTAACTCTGGCCCTTCTATTCCTCTACACAAAAAGTTTAAGAATTATAAAATCTTGATACAAGATGTTGCAACCAGCACCCGCTTAGAGCCGGCGCTATTGCACGCCGTAATTCAAACAGAATCCGCTTATAACCCTAACGCCGTTTCACCGAAAGGCGCTGTGGGTTTGATGCAATTAATGCCGGGAACTGCCAAACGCTTTGGAGTAACAGATCGCACCGATGCCGCTTCCAATGTGTACGGGGGCGCGAGCTATTTACGCCACTTATTGGAATTATTCAATGATAACTGGGAGTTAGCGTTAGCGGCTTACAATGCAGGTGAAAATGCGGTGAAACGCTACGGCAACAAAATCCCGCCTTATCGGGAAACGAAAAATTACGTCAAAAAAGTGATGAGGCTTTACCATGCCTATCAAGATCAATTGTGATTTTTTGGTAATTGGTCATTGGTAATTGGTAATTTATAATTGGTAATTTATAATTGGTAATTAGTAATTGGTAATTGCCCTTTACCAGGACCGGTTGACGAAAGTCCTGCCAATCGGATTTTTGGGTTTTTGGGTTTTTGGGTTTTTTGGGTAATTGGTAATTGCCCATTACCAACTTGGAGCGGTTGACGACTATTTTGAGGGCCATAAAATACTCTATGTTTGAAAAGTTATGGCCCTCTGTCGCGCTTTTTTAGTTATACTTTTTGTAGGTGTTTTGTTGCTGGATGTCTGCCAAACTAAAGTTTGGCTTGAGGACGTCTGCTCTATGAAAAATCCACAGGATGAACCAAATCTGTTGTATTTTCACTATAACATGTCTGCTGGACTTTCACTCCACTTTGAGGTGACTTAATGAAAACCATCAACACATTCATCATTGGTGTTGCAGTGGGCGTGATTATCGGTGTTTATATTCAAATTCATTTTGAAATTATCCGTAAACCCTACTTTTCATCCTACGACTTAAAAGGCATGGCATGGGAAACGGCACGTCGCTATCACATTGATGTTCCACTACTTTTCGCCATAGTGCGACAAGAATCGGGGTGGAACCCAAAAGTAATCTCGCCCAAAGGCGCAATCGGATTAATGCAAATCATGCCGTTACTTCGCTCAACAACTTAAAGAGTTTGGTTCAGTACGACTCGCGCTTTGCGCTTATAACGCCGGGCCTACTAGAGTGCGGAAATTAGGCGAATGTCCCCCTTTCAAAGAAACCACCCAGTACACACGCAATATTTTGAAAAACTGGAAAGGAGGTGAATTATGAGCAAAGGACTCCGAATATCGCTTATCATGATGGGGTTATTTTTTATTTTGCTTGGCATTTTTTTGAACTTCCAACTTTATACCAGCTTGACCGGCGGTTCCCCACTGCACAAATACAGTTATGGGGCTATTGGTGTTGGATTGGATGTTTCTAAAGTGATATGTCTTATACTCGGGGCTTTTTTAATTCAACAAGCGACTGGCACATTTGTCGTCGCGGGTATTGTTTCCCTAGTGTTCTACCTTGCTCTCTCCCTCATCAGTTGGGCAGCGGGGTGGGGGTTCACTCTGGTAGTGACTCAACACTACGAAAATCAAGCATTCCAACAAAGTACGCAAAGACAAGCCGTCCAAGCCGATGTTGACGATGCCATAACCGAGGTTAAACGGTTCTCCCCTTACGCTGACCCGACGGAGGCCAAAGAAGCGCAATCAAAACAGGCAGAATTACAGGCACAACTTGATACGCTATGGGCTTCCTCCGCGCTAAACAGTCGAGGGCGTCGCACGGGGCAAAGTGTTCGCTCACAACTGGGCGGGTTCTGTCCGGGCACAAGCTGGTATCACAAAAGATATTGTTCGCAAATACAAGCACTTGAGTCAAAGATTCAAGAAAACAAAACCCTCATGGGCAATCACGCCGCATACCTTGCGGCGGTTAAACACAAAAACGCCATGATCAAAGGTTTGGGAGAGATCGAGTCAAGTGGTAGTGTCAACCATGGCTCTTATATGCACCCGCTCTTCATTGGCATGGGTGCTATTTTTGAGACTGAGCCACAGTCAGTGAAGTATCGTTTATTACTGCTCACCTCTGCGATGATTGAACTATTGGGTGGTTTGTTCTTTGTCATGGGAATTCTTCTTAAGAGGAAGCAAAAGTACTCAATAAGCGAGATTGTGGCGATGGAAACTCAGAAGCATCAAATGCTTACAGCCTTGGGCGTTAATGTGATAGACCTTGAAAAGACAGAATACACCAAACTCGATGTCAACGACCCAAAAACGTCTTTGCACACCCAATAAAACCAGCCGTCGCAGTGGACGTAGCGGCGGGTGTTGCAAGTGATAAAAAAAGGAAAAGCATACCAAAAGACACAAACCACAACGGCCCCTCAAACTAAAAAACGCCGCTCAAAAGAGACCAGTGAAACTGAACTAACCAAGCGTTTTGAGGAAGCTACCGAACTGATACACAGTGGCAAAATGAACCCTTCTCGCTATGCTTTACAGAAGTGGTACAAGGAAATAAATAACGAAACCTTAGGGGAATCCACTATTCGTGCTTGGCAAGAGAAATGGGTCAGACATGATTTTATTGAACAGTACCAGCTTGCTAATGGCAAACAGTCGTATCGACTAAAAGGTTCGCCATCGTTACCACTTTTCAATAACTTAACTTGAGAATGACCCATCACCAAAATTGTGTTTCAGGCAAAAGTTTCGCTCCGCGAAACTTTTGCCTGAAATTGTGAATTGTGAATTGTGAATTGTGAATTGTGAATTGTTATTTGTTAATTGTTATTTGTTAATTGTTAATTGTTAATTGTTAATTGTTAATTGTTAATTGTTAATGAAAATAGCCCCAACGGGGCGAGATTAATATAGCCAGGGGCAACGCCCCTGGTTAGCTTTAACACGACCGCAGGAGACTTTTTCAACATGGAAAAATTCATTGGTATATTAACCGCTGGCGGCGATAGCCCGGGGCTAAATGCGGCCATTCGAGCTATTGGCAAAACTGCCATTGCTTCTTTTGGGATGCAAGTGATTGGCTTTCGTGATGGATTTCGCGGCTTGGTGGAAAACCGAACCGTGCGCTTGGATCAAACTGCGCTTTCAGGCATTTTAACCATTGGTGGTACGCTTTTGGGAACCAGTCGTGACAAGCCCCACCGCTTCCCAATGGGAGACCAAATATTGGATATGACGGATACGATAGTCGATACCTACCACAAACATCATTTGGACGTGCTGGTTTGTCTAGGCGGTGGCGGCACCCATAAAAATGCTTTTCGCTTGTTGCAGAAAGGGCTAAATATTATCACACTCCCCAAAACGATTGATAACGATCTTGCCATGACTGACACCACCCTTGGCTTTGACACGGCGCTAAGTATCGCAACGGAAGCGATTGATCGCTTGCATAGCACCGCACACAGTCATCATCGCATTATTGTTGTAGGCGTTATGGGGCACAATGCCGGCTGGTTGGCTTTAGGGGCAGGTATTGCTGGTGGCGCGAATGTCATCTTGATTCCTGAAATTCCCTACAATGTCCATATCGTCGCGGATGCTATTCGTCAGCGCCGTAGCAGTGGGAAAAATTTTAGCATTGTTGCAATCGCCGAAGGAGCCATGTCAAAAGAAGAAGCACAGGCTTTGCTTGCAGCTACCGCTACGAGGGAAAAAGCCAAAACCAAAGACGAGAAGAAAAAGGCTAAAGCCAAGTTAATTCAATTAAAAACTCAGCAAGCTGACAACACCCTCCATTTATCCAAACAACTTGAAAATATGACCGGTTTAGAATCACGAGTCACGATTTTAGGACACCTACAACGCGGTGGAACTCCTTCGGCGACTGATCGTTTGTTAGCGACTCAATTAGGGACAGCCTGTACTTCTCTGATTCACGACGAGAACTATGGCGTTATGACGGCCTTACGAGGAAAGCGCGTTGAACCGGTACGATTAGAAGAAGTCGTTGGAAAACGCAAAACGGTTCCACTCGACCATCCTTGGATAGAAACAGCACAAAACGTAGGTATTAGTTTGGGAAATTAAATCACAGTGAACAGTGATCAGGAGTTTGGCAGAGACCAAACAGGAGATTCCAAAGCTGAAGCTTTGGACTCCATTTAAACACCTTCTTCCAAATTTTCAAGAATTAAACCATAAAAACTGTCATTTCCTGACTGATAAAACCAACCTAAATGAGTGTGACAATTTGAGCAGAGCGCATAACGCCAAGAATAGCTTTGAAACCAGGTATGTTCTAAGGTTGGAGTCCCGTAATTAACACATCCATTCGCCGACGAAAGAAGTAATTTGGTGCCCACAAACTTTACAACGGATTTTCTTTTTTTCATCCTCGCGGCTTTCTTGTTCCCAGTGTTTTTGTATTTTTTCAAGTCGCTCGTCGGTGAATTTTTTGAAAAACCAGTGGGTAGGCTGGATGGGGCGAGGCGTAAAAACACAAAAATAGTGTTGGCTTATAACGGGTTGGGGGCGTAAAAACACTCTTTCGCCCTTAAACACAAGGTTGGGCCGATAAATGGTGGGTGACAGCAAAGTGCTACTCCAGCGACTAGAAGTGTAATTATTTGAAATGACGGTTCTCCCAGTGCGAATATCTCGCGATTAAATGAAAAATGAACAGAGGCTTATGAAATCACTCTATTAAAAGAGTGTTTTATAACTCATTTATTTTACATAAATTAAACCCAACCGTCGCATTCAAAATTTTTTTTACAAAAACACTCCTAAAAAACGAACACTCGGTATCAGCCTTGTGCTGAAAGAGCAAAGCGCAAAATCCCTCCTAACTCATTCATTAAGTTCCAAGGGCGTTGCCCTTGGCTATATTAATCTCGCCCCGTTGGGGCTTTAAAATCTGTACTAATAGCCCCAACGGGGCGTATTATTAAAGCCAGGGGCAACGCCCCTGGTTTAACGCGCCCCTGGTTTAACGCCAAAAAAATCTTGAGGTTCCAAGGGCGTTGCCCTTGGCTATATTAATCTCGCCCCGTTGGGGCTATTTTCATTCACAATTCACACAATTCACAATTCACCATTCACAATTAACGCGCCCCTGGTGGGGTTACGCCGCCCAATTAATATACTTCCTAAGCTTTTTCATGGCATTACTTTCTATCTGACGTATCCGCTCGGCTGACACCTTGTAGTGTTTAGCCAATTGTTGCAACGTGGCTTTTTCTTCACTCAACCAACGCTTTTGCAAAATGTCCTGACTACGCGCATCCAATTTTGAAATGGCGTGTCGCAGTTGGTTTTGACCATACTCATCCCACTCCTCCTGTTCTACCTGCGCGGCAGGATCATAACGCCGATCTTCCAGATAAGCGGCTGGGGCAAATACTTCGTTTTCTTCATCGCTATCGACAGGGGTATCAAAAGCGACATCTTGCATCGACATCCGCTTTTCCATTTCTAAAACGTCTTTGCAGTTAACCCCTAAATCCTTGGCGATCTTTTCAATTTCCGCCAGCGATAACCAACCCAAGCGTTTTTTCCGGCTGCGTAAGTTAAAAAACAGTTTACGCTGTGCTTTGGTCGTTACCACTTTGACGATGCGCCAGTTGCGTAAAATAAACTCGTGAATTTCGGCGCGTATCCAGTGTACGGCAAATGAGACTAAACGCACACCAACATTGGGGTTAAAACGCTTAACTGCCTTCATCAAACCGATGTTGCCTTCTTGAATTAAATCGGCTTCGGGCAAACCATAACCGCGATAACTGTGAGCGATGTACAGGACAAACCGCAAGTGTGACACCACCAATTTTCGGGCCGCGTCCAGATCGCCCTCGTTGTACAAGCGCTCGGCCAATTTATGTTCCTCATCGGCACTGAGTACGGGAATCGCTTTAACGGCGCGTATATAACTTTCTTCGCTCTGCTCCAAAAACTTCAGTTGCGTGTTAAGGCTTGAAGCTAATGCGTTTGACATCTTTTTATATCCCCCTGTTGTTTAATTCTTTGTCATATAGTTTAGCACTCTCACTCAGAGTGTGCTAATTCTTATTGGAATTTACTATTGGGACTTGAGATAATAAATCAAGTGTCGAAAATTCTTCGCGGTGAAATTTTTTCGACTGGTGCGGTTAGATATGCTTAGCACCATTACAAACTGATCTCGCTTCGCTCTCAACGAGGTTTCGTTATCTCGCTACGCTCGTTACTGCGAATAGTTCTTGACACACCCTTTTAAGATGGGATTAAGTCCCCTTACGTCAGGGGATGCCTGGGGCGTGTGACGGTATTCAAACGAAGTAACGAGTGTAAGTTTTCATTATTATCATATAATTATTAGGGTGCAATTGAAAGCGGCAACCGATTGGATTGGAGTACAAGACTTGTCTTGTACCACTGCGCTTTAGCCGCCGCGTAAAGCGTACATTTTAACAATCTCTTCGGCTAATTGAATATCAGGCGTAACAACCGCGTCCAACGTTTTGCTAGAAACTGTTTCATTTCTGCTGACATCAATCAATCGCACTGCCCAATCTGAGTCCTTCTCGTTGCGTTCAAATGAAACACGGTAATATTCGCCATTGATAGTAAAGATAAAGTAGGCATGTTGTTCTACAAACTCAATATTCATAACCGGTTCTCCAAGTTGGGCGTTTTTATAATGTCATAGATTGTCGCTGTTTTTAAGAAATGAAACAAGGTTGCGCCGGGCGGTGGTGTCTGTGTGGCGAGGGTGTCAGGAAGTGTCGGTGTTTTCGTTCAAGCACTTTCCTAACTATAAGGATTGAGTATCAATAATGATATACTTAGCATGGAAGCGTTTAAAAAGACTTAAGAGGATGAGGAAAAATAGTGAGCAAATGGTACCCGAAATGGGGGCCATTCATCAATTTAGCACTTATCAATTCGATAACTTGGCCCACTTTTTTATAAAAAAAAAACCTGACAGGTTTTTAAAACCTGTCAGGTTTAGTTGCCATAACCTGGCCCATTAATTGTAACTGCGTGCCGTATAGCTAAATACCATCCATCGAAGGGATGGTATCCATTACCGATGCCAAGTTACTTGGTACAAGCGGCAACAGGCAGCGCAATGCCTTCTACATCGTTATACTGATTGCTCAGCGTTTTATCGGCCTCAATGACTTGACACGTTTGGGCATCAAAGGCGTGTAAGCCAAAGGGTACTTTGTGGGTGCCAACCAGTAATAGGCCGTCTGGCGTTATGAGGCCGTTTGGCGTTATTTCTAAGGCTTCCGTTTCGCCGCGTAGGCCGTTGGGGCAAATCACTTCTAAGGTTTTGGCATTCATGTCAAATCGCCAGAGATCGGTGCCGACGGCTCCAAAAAATATCTGGCCTTGGTTCTTATCCAAGGTGAGGCCTTCTACCGGTATGTCAGCTGCGGGTAACACCAAAGTACCTTTACCCGTTAGCAAGTCAATCGTTATCAAGCCGTCGCCTTTTGCCCATGCCCAGAGTGTGCCATCGGGGCTAAATGCTAGGTCTTCGATTTCGTTGAAGCCAGTGCTACCGACTGGGAAAAGTTCATCCGTTTGTCCATCGATTTGATAGAGGTGTCCGTTGAGATTATCGTCGGCTACGTCATTGCCCGAAGCGGCGTAAATCAAATCATGTCGGTTTCGGGGTGAATGGCAAGGGCTTCAATGTCGTGTGTTCATCGTCCCTAATTTGTTGATTTTACGTGGTTCGTCTAGGGACACTGTGAAGAGTTGCGAGTTGTTGAGTCCTTTGTCGTTGACGCTTTTGGGTGGGTAAATTGAGGTGATATTCTGTGCTCATTGTTTGCGCGGTTTTTTGCAATTTTTCCAAGTATTCGGCTTGGGTTAATTGGCTGTTTTCTTGACGGCATTGTTCTTTCCATTCCTTCACTTCAAGTAAGGATGGGTCTTCTGGATATTTATTCATTATTAGAAACCTCCATTGGAGTAATGAGTTCTAATCGCTTGGAATAGCCTTCGATTAGGTTGACACCGTTAATCTTTTCCATCTTTCTTAGATTAGCTAAGTGTTTTAAATTCCAACTGATGAGCGCATCTAATTCATAAACACTCGCCACCGCAGCATGTTTGGAGTCGGCGATTGCACGAGTCGGTAAAACATCTTGTGCTAGATATTTTTTGGCTAAATTTAAGACTGTCTCATTAATTTCTAATTTTTGAGGCTGGTATTCAGCAATCAAACCAAACAGTAATTCCCTTTTTCGCTCAGATGCTTTAGCAATCTCTTCAAACACGATGTCTGAAATAAAGATTTCATACGCACCTTGTTTCACTTGTTCAAAAAACTGCAAAGTCGCAGCCTGTTTTTCAGGTGCATCGTCAGCAAAATAGAAATTCCAAGCGGAAGTTTCAAGATAAAGTTTTATGAGTTTACTCATGTTGACTCCAGTTCGTGAGTGAAAAGCGTGATGACGAACTCGTTGCATCACCCTAATCACTGCTATCAATAATTTATTATTGGGATTTGAAATATAAAATCAAGTGTAGTACAGCGGATGACGTGGATAAACGAATTGATAGTACAGCGAATTACGCGGATAAACGAATTTTGTCCAAGATAAATCTTGGACTCCTGCGTAAGTCATTTCCGAGGCGAGCATGATAAACACAATGCAGTTGCAATTGGTGTCAATTGAGTTAAAGCGAGTTTAAATGACAGCGATAAAGTTGTGTACACCTAACTCGTTTAACCGCGAATTCGTTTATCGGCCCGTAATTCGTTGTACTTAGTTGCCCAAGATAAATCTTGGACTCCTGTACTACCCTAAATGGGGGCCATTCATCAAATTAGTACCTATCAATTCGATAACCTGGCAATAGAATTTGCATTGAACCATCAGGATAGGTGACCATGAAATCGTCAACACCATCGCCGTTGGCGTCTGGGACAGCCGTCATTTCCATTCTGTCGTTTTGCAACGGCCCAATCGGAAGGCTTTTGTCATAGGCAAAAACACCTTCGTAAACCACAGAACCTATTGTGACAGAAACTCTTCCATCATCATGTAAGACAACTTCTCTTGCCTCCGGCACCGTTTCAAGGAAGCTCTGCAACGCCTCGTTTTCAACCGGCAACGGAAATAGTATTTGTTGACGCTTATTGCCTTCTTCGTCTTCAAACACCAGCACAGCGATTTCTATACCGTTTTCTACGCTTGTAGAAAAGCCTAAGGGCGTATTATCGGGATCAGGAACAACTGTCGATTCCGTTTCAGGACGGGTGTAGAAAACATTTTGATTTTCACTGATGAGCACAGTGATTTTCCCATCCTCAACGTTGATAATGGGTTCAACAATACCCACTTGAGCCAGTGCATTATGTAACCCCGTCCAGAAAGCATCACCGAAAAGCCACAACGATTTATCACCACTGATTCCGTCTATCGTGGCAAGCACTCTGGCTTCTCCCGTGAGGCAGGCAATCGCTTCATAGTCACGATAGTCATCAAACTCGCCAATCAGTCTCTCGGCGCGGCCGGTGATAAGGTTAAGACGATAGAGTTTGTTGTTTGTTTCAGCACGGCCCTCATTATTGCCCGTGACACCATACAACTGACCATCATTGAAGAAGGCCAAGCCTTCCAGGTTATCGACACCCAAGCCGTTACCTATTAAATTAACCGGTGTTGTCTTACCCGTTCTCTTGTCAATCACAATAAGCCGCCCACCACGGCCATCATTGTTGGCAGCGCCGTATATGATGCCATTTGTCGGATCGATAGCAATGTCATCAATGTCGTCTTCTTTCGAGTCAATGACGAGGTAATCTTTTCTTCGTCCAAACGCGTTGGGTATAAGGCGACCGGTTTCGGGATCAATCTGAATTAACAGGTCTTTTTCTCCTTTGGTGTGGGTGCGATGCGTACCATATAAAATACCCGTCATCGCGTCAAAGGCAAGCCCATCAACATCGTCGATAACAAGCTTCCCTTTGGAGCCTCGGCCGACACCAAAGGTTTGTTCCTTGGGCGTAAACATACCATTGTATAAATCTAATACGCCTAGCTGATCGCCATCGGCCGCGTATAACTGAGTGGCACCTAAATTAAACGCGATAGATTCCACATGCTCGGTGTTTGTCCAGCCCACTGTGGAAACGGCCGCTGTGGCCTTATTTAAGGCCATCAGGATATCAGGAGAGCCTCTGAGATCATCATTGTCAGCTACTGCGAAACACTGCGTGGCAAGCGGTTCTTTTGGAATACTTATCGTCACCTTTGCGGTGTTTGGTGATTTTTGACCGGCCGCATCTTGGATGCGATAAGTAAACTCGTCTTGACCACTGAAACTGTTGTTCGGTGTGTAGGTGATCGTATTGTCGGGGTTAACCACAATGTTGCCACCGCTGCCATTGCTTGCTTCTGTTATTGTCAAAGGCGGTGTCGCATCTTCCAGCAAGTCGTTCTGGAGTACCTCAACAGTTACGGCTGTGCCGTGGCTTGTGATTGCAGAATCGTCTATGGCTACCGGAGGACACACCATCGTTTTCCCAATAATCGTTTGTAATGCCGCCGTTAGTACGGACGCATTGTTAGCCATGTAAAGAGCACCGCTACCAACCGTCGCGCCATATTGGAGAACTTCCATAGCCGCTGCCTGTCCAACTCCCACGCCATAAATCACGGCATCGGGTATCGCACGATGTAACTGATCGAGACTGGCTTTGCCAGCACTTACACTCGTACTACCATCCGAAAAGAGGATAACCACTGGTAAGTGCGCCGCTTCACGACTGCTTTGCAACAAACTGGTTGCCGCATATACCCCGGTATGCAACGCGGTGCCACCGCCCGCAGATAACCCAGAAATAATACGACTGACAGAGGATATATTAGGGGTTAAACCGGCCCGAACACTGGCCGAACTGGTGAATGTGACTAGCCCCACACGACTGCCATTGTTTTCCTGTGCAATCATGCCATTCACGGTTAACATGCCAGATCGAGCGGCCGCAATTCGACTGCCACTCCCAAAAAAACCGGCGTTCATGCTGCCTGAGACATCAACAACATAGACCACATCAAGCGGTGTGCTTACCGTGGAGCAAGATTTTGCCGAGGTGGCAACCGGACTCAGTGCTGAAATGAAAGTGCCGGCTATCACTAGCGTTTTGAATGGCTTTAGTTTCTTTGCCCATTGGGCAATAGGCTTTTGCCACTGCGCTTGGCGCGGCTCTGTGTTCAGCGTAACTGGAACAGGTTTTTTGAGGTATAATTGCATTGTTAAAATCTTCCACGTTTGGAGATTAATACATTAAGTTGCTGATTCTTAACAGGAATCAGCAACTCATCCATGATGTTTCCGAGTTGGCCTACCCGGTAACTTTTCCTCAATAACGTTATTCAGCCCCGTCAAGTCCTACCGCTCGACAGGCCAAACTGTCACTCAACTTCGTTTGGAATCTGAGGGCTTATTCCAAACGCTCGTGCTGAACAACGTTGCACCGTCAATGCCTTGCCAGGGCGATAGGTGCAAAACCGACATATATATATTTATTAATCCAATTTTCCCGTGGGGGCCGCCCAAACTAAAGTTTGGACTCCTGTTTAGACGACATCTGTGAAAAAATTGTGAGGGCTAATTAATCTAATTTCTTCGCATGTTTGACTTAGACGTAGCGGCGACAAAAATGTGAGGGCTAATTAATCCAATTTCTCCCATGCCTTTATAGACGTTGTTACGACAAAAATGTGAGGGCTAATTAATCTAATTTCTTCGCATGTTTGACTTAGACGTAGCCGCGACAAAAATGTGAGGGCTAATTAATCCAATTTCTCCCATGCCTTTATAGACGTCGTTACGACAAAAATGTGAGGGCTAATTAATCTAATTTCTTCGCATGTTTGACTTAGACGTAGCCGCGACAAAATTGTGAGGGCTAATTAATCCAATTTCTTCGCATGTTTGACTTAGACGTAGCCGCGACAAAATTGTGAGGGCTAATTAATCTCATTTCTTCGCATGTTTGATTTAGACGTAGCCGCGACAAAATTGTGAGGGCTAATTAATCTCATTTCTTCGCATGTTTAATTTAGACGTCGCGGCGACAAAAATGTGAGGGCTAATTAATCTCATTTCTTCGCATGTTTGACTTAGACGTCGCGGCGACAAAAATGTGAGGGCTAATTAATCTAATTTCTTCGCATGTTTGACTTAGACGTAGCCGCGACAAAATTGTGAGGGCTTGTTAAACACAATGCCGTTGCAATTGGTATCTATATGATAGTACAGCGAATTACGCGGATAAACGAATTTAGTCCTTTGATATCTTGGACTCCTGTCACTTTCAAAGCGAGCATGGTAAACACAATGCAGTTGCATTTGGTATCTATCTGATAGTACAGCGAATTACGCGGATAAACGAATTTAGTCCTTTGATATCTTGGACTCCTGTCACTTTCAAAGCGAGCATGGTAAACACAATGTAGTTGCATTTGGTGTCAATTGAGTTATAGATGAGTGTCGATTAAGTTAAAGTGAGTATCGATGACACCGATAAAGTTATGCCCACCTAACTCGTTTAACCGCGAATTCGTTTATCCGCGTAATTCGTTGTACTTAAGATAAATCTTGGACTCCTGCGTAAGTCATTTCCGAGGCGAGCATGATAAACACAATGTAGTTGCAATTGGTGTCAATTGAGTTATAGATGAGTGTCGATTACCTAGATCGAGTATCGATGACACCGATAAAGTTATGCACACCTAACCCGTTTAACCGCGAATTCGTTTATCCGCGTAATTCGTTGTACTTAAGATAAATCTTGGACTCCTGCGTAAGTCATTTCCGAGGCGAGCATGATAAACACAATGCAGTTGCAATTGGTGTCAATTGAGTTATAGATGAGTGTCGATTGAGTTAAAGGTTAAGCTTTTTCGTGAGGGCTTTGCACGTGGGATTGCCCCTACGAACCGTCATGTTATGTAGGGGCAATCCTTTATGGTTGCCCTTAACTTAATGGCATTGACTTAGATACCGACTACTTAGGATTAAATTCGTTTATCCGCGTAATTAGTTGTACTTAGTTTATCCGCGCAATTAGTTGTACATAGAGAGGCAAGCACTTAGGACTAAATTCGTTTATCCGCGTAATTCGCTGTACTCAGTTTATCCGCGCAATAGGCGTTCCGCCACTGCGTTTCGCTGTACTTGATTAAGGGCAATTGGGGGGCCATAACTTAATTTGAAATCATTCAAAACATTTTATGGCCCACAAATCAAGCCATCTAAATAACCCTAGATAATATAGGTCAATAATAGGCCGGCGTTTCACTACCAAACGCTCGTTTGGACGATTGTTTGGACGACTCTGTCAAACTAAAGTTTGAGTCCTGCCAAACTAAAAACGTCGGCAAAATTCGCTCTGCGAAACTAGAGCAAAGTTTGGACTCCTAATAATTCGTTTATCCGCGTAATTCGCTGTACTCAGAGAGCCAAGCAATTCGTTTATCCGCGCAATTCGCTGTACTCAGTTTATCCGCGCTTGTGTCGCTGTACAAGATTGACGAGCAATTGGGGGCCATAACTTAATTTGAAATCATTCAAAACATTTTATGGCCCACAAATCAAGCCGTCTAAATAACCCTAGATAATATAGGGCGTAATTCGCTATACTCAGTTTATCCGCGCAATTAGTTGTACTTCGAGTACGTTTTTGTTACCTGGCAAAATGGGTGATGCACCATTTTTGTCCATTGTGTACCGATAATGCCATACCCATCTCGGATGTTGTCCAAGATAAATCTTGGACTCCTTCCCAATCTTGGACTCCTTCCCAATCTTGGACTACTGAAGAGGATTCTATAAATGCCTTATTTTTCAGAACTATTAAAGAAATACGTGAAAACCGAGCGGCGCGTAAAAAGTGCCAATCACTTAGCGAAGGAGATAGGTATGGCAGCCACCGGCGTGACTAAATGGCTCAACGGTGATGTCATACACCCAAACTGTGAAAAAGTCTTGGAATGCGCCAATGTACTCAATCTAACGCCGACGGAGCGTGACGAATTCCTCAAAGCCGCCAACTGCAAGGATTTTAAGCCATCACCCCCACCACCCGAAGAACCCATCCCGGTGATTGGCATCCCTATTTATCATCCCTGCCAACTGTTTGGGCGGGAAGATGCCCTAAGAAGAATTTACGGCGCGTGGCATCAAGAAATGGCCCTGCAAAATGTGGCAATTATCGGCCCGCGACATAGCGGCAAAACCTCACTATTAAACTATTTAAAGAAAATCGCTTGCGTACCGAAAACGCAATTGCGTTCCGATCAACCCAAAGGATGGCTTGATGGTTGGCTACCACACCGTTTTCAATTCGCGGAAATCGATTTTAAAGATAAACAGATAAACACGCCGCTGCACATCATGGACAACGTGTTGGAACAGTTAGGCGTAACACTAACAAAACCATTTGATTTATTTGACTTTTCAAACGTCCTAAAACAACAACAAAAGCCAACCGTTATTTTAATGGACGACATTGGCGACGGCCTAAAAGCGTCCAAACTTGATGCCACGTTTTGGCAACAAATGCGCTTTTTAGCCGGCAGTGGGGCAGGTGGGCGGTTAGGATTAGTTGTGACAGCACACGATTCGCTTGACAAATTGGCCCAAGCACAAGACAAATCTTCGCCATTTTTTGGCATATTCAACACTGTCTACCTTGAACCATTAACCGAAAAAGAAGCCAGCGAAATGTTGGCAAGTTTGCAAAATCTCTTTGAATCCAAAGACATAGAATGGATGCTCGAACAAAGCCACTGTTGGCCGGCACTATTGCAAATACTTTGTAATGAACGGATTTTGGCCCTGAAAGAAAACAAAACCGATGACAGTTGGAAAACGGAAGGACTAAAGCGGCTTGCTCAATATCAATACTTGCTTGAACAATGATCAGTTATCAGTTATCAGTTATCAGCTTTCAGTGATCAGTTGCTCTATAAATTCGATTCTTAGTACAACGAATTGCGCGGATAAGCGGAGTACAGCGAATTGCGCGGATAAACGAATTAAATGAGAGTACAGCGGATGACGTGGATAAACGGATTAAATGAGAGTACAACGGATGACGTGGATAAGCGGAGTACAGCGGATGACGTGGATAAACGGATTAAATTTCGTTCATCCGCGCAATTAGTTGTACTTAGGTACCAAGTACTTAGGATTAAATTCGTTTATCCGCGCAATTCGTTGTACTTAGTTTATTCGCGCAATTAGTTGTACTCAGAAAGCCAAGCAATTCGTTTATCCGCGCAATTAGTTGTACTCAGAGAGCCAAGCAATTCGTTTATCCGCGTAATTCGCTGTACTCAGTTTATCCGCGCAATTAGTTGTACTTAGGTACCAAGTACTTAGGATTAAATTCGTTTATCCGCGCAATTAGTTGTACTCAGAGAGCCAAGCAATTCGTTTATCCGCGTAATTCGTTGTACAAGATTGACGAGCAATTGGGGGCCATAACTTAATTTGAAATCATTCAAAACATTTTATGGCCCACAAATCAAGTCGTCTAAATAACCCTAGATAAATTAATACATTAATGACCCTTGTTTGTGGGCCATCAACTGGAAGAAGTAAGTACAGCTTATGGTTTTTTTTACTGATTGATAATTAAATCATTATCACTAACTGATTGATATAACTAATAATTTTATAAATCCTTGATATTTAAAGCCGAACTCACGTTTATAACCGTTTATAACAATTTTTCATTTTTCATTTTTCATTTTTCATTTTTCATTTAAATGGCGGTTTAAACTCAGCAAGAATAGCTTGTCCCATCTCACTCAGCGCCCGTAAATCTAAAAGACGAGCCTCAGCCTGATGAAACAACTGAATCTGCACATCGGGCACTGGCGTAAACGGCCCTCCTTTTTCAGGCCATTCAATCAAACAAACAACATCATCTCCCAAATAATCGCGGACACCCAAATACTCTAACTCCTCAGGATCGCCCAAGCGATAAAAGTCAAAATGAAAAATCATGCGTCCGCCGATTTGGTAAGGTTCAACCAACGTATAGGTAGGGCTTTTTACCGTACCAGTATGCCCCAAGGCCCGTAAAAAGCCTCTTACTAACGTCGTTTTACCCACGCCTAAATCACCGCACAAATGCAAAACGGTGCGACTATGACAAGCGCGTGCCAAAAGACTGCCAACCCCTTTTGGGTGAGGGCAACCATAAAGGATTGCCCCTACATTACATAACGGTTTGTAGGGGCAATCCCACGTGCAAAGCCCTTAACTTAATGGCATTGAGGTAAAAACTGGGGTAAAATTAGACGTCCAAGATAAATCTTGGACTCCGGACGAAATCTAGATAACTGATCACTGATTAGCGTAGTGACGCAACCAAGGCAATAAATCGCTGGGCAAGAGGCCGCGCTCTCCACCCTCTCGTGCCGCCCTATCGCCGGCTCTACCATGTAAACACACGCCCAAATTCGTCGCTTCTGTGGCAGAAAAGCCTTGCGCCAACAAGCCGGCAATCACGCCAGTGAGTAAATCGCCCATGCCACCACAAGCCATGCCCGGATTGCCAACGATGCAAACACCAACTTGGCCGTCGGAACTCGCCACCAAACTTCCCGCTCCCTTAAGTACGCATACGCCGCCAAAGCGTAATTGCAGAGCGCGTACCGCGGCAAACCGGTCGGCCTGAATTTCAGCGGTAGACATCTCCAACAAGCGGGCCGCTTCGCCCGGATGCGGAGTCAATACACTATTAGGTAAACGAAAGGGCAACTTGGCAAGCAAATTAAGCGCATCAGCATCTACAACCACTGGCTTTTGTAGCTTCTTGACAGCCTCTAACATAGCACGCGCCCAAATAGATTGGCCGAGTCCCGGCCCTATCGCAATCACATTGGCTTTGTTTAACAACGGCCCAAGTTGTTCGGCCGTGTCTACGCCATGACTCATAATTTCTGGGCGCGTAAGACTGATAAGTGCCGCATGCGCCGTGCGAGTCGCTACACTAACTAATCCAGCGCCCACCCGTGCGGCCGCTTCCGCCGCCAAACGCACCGCGCCTATCATCCCGCTATCTCCGCCTATTACCAGCACATGTCCAAATGTGCCTTTATGAGCAATTCGTGAGCGTTTAACTAAAGCGGTTTTTAACACCTCGTAATCAAGTCGGGTGACAGTATTTTTGACCGATTTATAAATCGTTGAAGGAACTTGTAAATCATCAAAATACACCGAACCGCAATAATCGGGCCCCGCCCCGGTAAACAGTCCTTGTTTTAAACCAATAAAGCTAACAGTGACATCGGCCCGTACCGCCACCCCTAAAACGGTGCCGGTATCAGCATGCAATCCTGATGGAATATCCACCGACAAGATCGGGCAAGTGCAACGGTTGAGGGCCTCGATAACCTCTCGCCACGTTCCAGAAACTTCACGATCAAGTCCAGTACCAAAGAGCGCATCGACAACCACATCAACGATACTTAGTTTTTTATCCGTAAACACTTGCGTTAGCAAGCCAACCGCCGTCATTGCCTCAAACGCGATACGTGCTTCGCCTTTTAACTTAGCCGTATCCCCGATTTGCAACACCGTCACACCGTAGCCGGCTAAATAGGCCAATCGTGCCAAAACGTAACCATCGCCGCCATTATTACCGGTGCCACACAAGACAGTGATGCGCCGTGCTTTAGGCCATCTCGCTTTTAAAACCTCAAAGGCCGCGCAACCGGCGCGTTCCATCAGACAAATGCCCGGTATACTTATCTCTTTAATAGCAATCCGGTCGAGTTCACGGACTTGACTCGCACGATACAATGGTAAAGGAAGAGATTTTTTATCTATCTGATCATTGGTAATTGGTCATTGGTAATCGGTCAGTGGTATACTGAGCATCGCCATAAACATAGCTTGTCATTTCGACTATAGATTTTCAAAGCTTGGGGCGATGCCCCAGGCTTTATTCAGGCTTTATTAATTCGCCCCGTTGGGGCTTTCCTGGTAGGTAAACAGGCTTTATTAATTCGCCCCGTTGGGGCTTTCCTGGTAGGTAAACAGGCTTTATTAATTCGCCCCGTTGGGGCTTTCTTGGGAATTAACAATTAACAACGCCCCGTTGGGGCTGACTTTAGGACAATCGCAAAAAATGTTGGCGATAGTATTTAAGCTCTTCAATAGACTCGTAAATATCACTTATCGCTAGATGTTTAGACTCTTTCTTAATCTTTGGCAGCTTGGGCTTCCAACGTTTTGCCAATTCCTTCAAGGTACTAACATCTATATGACGGTAGTGAAAATAAATTTCTAAACTCGGCATGTAGCTGTACAAAAACCGCCTATCTTGACTCACCGTGTTACCGCACATCGGCGAAGTATTGGGAGGAACATGTTGCCGAAGAAACGCCAGAGTAGATTGTTCAGCCATTTTGAGATTGATATGGCTTCGTCGCACCCGTTCAGTCAACCCGGATTTTCCATGTTGACGAGTATTCCACTTATCCATTGCAGCCAGCACTTCATCGCTTTGATGGATTGCCAAGACGGGGCCTTCTTCGACAACATTGAGGTTGACATCCGTTACAAGTGTCGCAATTTCTATAATGGTGTCTTTCTCGGGATCGAGTCCAGTCATTTCCAAATCGATCCAAATCAGATTGGTTGAATTTTGTGGCATAGATTAACAGGTGTTTTTTTTCATGAGTAAAAGAAATCCGATTTTTTTTAAAATCGGATTTCTAACGGATTTCTAATGCGAATTAAGGATTGAATTAATTATTATGAAATCAAGGTTCTACATTTTTCATTTTTATATCGATATTCGTACCAAAGGGGCTTTAGCCCCTTCGGTAAGTGTTATTAAAGCCTTCTGATCGCCCCAGGTTTCAATGGATTTTTCAACCCTTAATTCAAAACGCCGTTCCAAGTGCCTTTGCCGAAAAAATATCCTTAAAGGAGCACCAAAAAGCCGCCGCTTACACATTAGCAAAAACCGGCTTTGGGCAAAAAATGCTCATTGTTGAGATACTCGTACTGCTACTCTGGACATTGGGCGGCCTCCTTGACATGCTCGATCAAGCCTGGCTCAGCCTCGAATGGTCAGAATTATGGACGGGCGTTGCCGTACTCATCTGTTTCGGCATGCTGTCTACACTAATAGATTTACCGGCCAGTGTCTATAGCACTTTTCGCCTTGAAGCACAATTCAGTTTTAATCGCACCACGCCCGGCTTGTTTATCGCCGATATGCTCAAATCCTTAATACTGACGTTAGTCATCGGTATTCCCTTTATCGCGTTAGTGTTGTGGTTAATGGCACACGCCGGAGAATTTTGGTGGCTATACGTGTGGGCGATATGGATAGGTTTTAGTTTGTTGATGATATGGGCTTATCCCACTTTTATTGCCCCGTTGTTTAATAAATTTCAGCCCCTTGAAAATGATGACTTAAAACAACGCATTGAAGCGTTATTGCAACGCAATGGTTTTGCCAGCTCTGGCATTTTTGTGACATGGCAACGCCTATTTTACCGGCCTTGGCGCCAATAAGCGTATCGTGTTTTTTGATACCTTACTTAAAGGGCTAAACACGGACGAAATCGAAGCGGTATTGGCGCATGAAGTCGGCCACTTTAAACGCAAACATCTCCAAAAACGCTTGCTATGGTTGGGCGTTTTTACTCTCGCCGGGCTGGCACTGTTGGGTTGGCTAATGCAACAAGACTGGTTTTACAGCGGCTTAGGGATTAGCACACACTCTACTTACATCGCATTGCTATTATTTATGTTAGTATTACCGGTATTTACCTTCTTTTTATCTCCGGTGATGGCGTGGTTTTCGCGCCGGCACGAATTTGAAGCGGATGATTTTGCGGCCGAGCAAGCGAGTCCTTTGGCGTTGATACAGGCTTTGGTTAAAATGTACAAAGAAAATGCCAGCACCTTGACACCTGATCCTTTATATTCAGCGTTTTATGATTCGCACCCGCCGGCACCGGTGCGTATCGCGCATTTAAGTAGTAAACTAAGCAGTTCTGCGGCCTAGTAGCCTGTCAGGAGTAGTTTGGCAGTTCTCGTACCACCCGCCACCAGCCAGCTAAAGTGCCCTAAAGGGCACTACAAGAGGGTTATACTCAAGAAGGGAACAAACTTTTTGAGAAACAAAAATAACTTAAGTAACTACCTGAAAGCCCCAACGGGGCGATATTAATATAGCCCACGTTGAGTCTAGTAGGCTTTAGCCTCAATGCCATTAAGTTAAGGAATTAGAAACAAATAATCCCCCTGCCAACGGCTAAAGCCGTCGTCTAATAGCTGAAGTGCCCTAAAGGGCACTGAAGACTCAATGCAATGCCATATCGTTTGCTTCTGAAAAAAAATCCTGAATTTACCAGTCCCCTTTAGGGGACTTTAGCTTTGAGCCAACGGCTAAAGCCGTCGTCTAATAGCTGAAGTGCCCTAAAGGGCACTGAAGACTCAATGCCATATCGTTTGCTTCTGAAAAAAATCCTGAATTTACCAGTCGAAACTTTAGCCTGAATAGCCGTTGGCTCTTTCTCGTTTATTTCTTAACTTAATGGCATTGAGGCTTTAGCCTACTTAAGCTTTTAGCCAACGGCTTTAGCCGTTGGCGGTGGGGAGATATGGAAATTTCCGCCTGACTGTACTAGAGATGCGAATTAAGGGTTGAATTAAATATTATGAAATCAATGAGTTATAAAAACTTTTGATTGAGACTAGCTAGGAAGCCTAGGGCGATGCCCCAGGCTTTAAATAAGGAAGGAGCGTGAAAATAATATACCCATTGAGAAATAACGTTTTTTCAAAAAACTTGGGTGTGATCATTTTGTGTGGGTATTTTATTTAACCGCAACTCCCTAAACCAAATATGTTTGCCCTTTGGCAAACCGATGCGTTTGCCTTTGTTTGCTCTTTGGTAAACCAAAGTGTTTGCCTTTTGGTAAACCAATGTGTTTGCCTTTTGCCAAACCGATGCGTTTGCCCTTTGGCAAACCAATACAAACCAAAGTGTTTGCTCTTTGGTAAACCAATGTGTTTGCCTTTTGGCAAACCAATGTGTTTGCCTTTTGCCAAACCGATGCGTTTGCCTTTTGGTAAACCAATGTGTTTGCCTTTTGGCAAACCGATGTGTTTGCCTTTTGGCAAACCAATACAAACCAAAGTGTTTGCCCTTTGGCAAACCAATACAAACCAAAGTGTTTGCCTTTTGCCAAACCGATGCGTTTTGTTTGCTCTTTGGTAAACCAAAGTGTTTGCCTTTTGGTAAACCAATGTGTTTGCCTTTTGCCAAACCGATGCGTTTGCCCTTTGGCAAACCAATACAAACCAATGCGAATTAAGGGTTAAATTGAATCTTATAAATTCTTGTAAGTGGAAAACGCGCTTTGACGCGCTTTGACGCAAGAGACATCCACATAAGCATGCACATGCA
>NBMI01000303.1 GCA_002085445.1 Candidatus Parabeggiatoa sp. nov. 2 | reverse complement strand
TATTCCGATAAATAAATGGCTGACATTAAGCCAATGGGTACCGCAACCAACATGGCAATACTTGAAATCAAAAGAGTTCCAAGAAACAAGGGTATCGCACCAAAGCTACCAGAACTGCCTACTTGATCTGAGCGCAACGCTGTTTGTGGACTCCATTTGGTGCCAAACAGAAAATCTTGTGGCGGTATTTCTCCAAAAAAACGTAGCGATTCAAATAAAAGCGATAGGATAATACCAATCGTTGTTAAAATGGCAACCGTAGAACTTAAAATCAAAAAGAATAAGACGACTTTTTCCACCAAAATTCTAGCCGGAGTTTTGCCAATAACCCGACTAAAACCCCAAGCAGCACCGGCAAAAGCCAATATCAATACTAATCCTGTGCGTAATGAATGACTGGTTGCTTGCATGGATAGTAGATATTGCACGGCTTCCCGTTTCATCGGATCCGTATTGCTATCCATTAAATCCGGTGTTGCTAACAACTTAAGATCATTAAGTACCAAACTCAATTGCCCGGAGGATAAACTCTGAATATCGGCGGGTAAACTGGCAATCAAAAGTTGTTCAATCACCACCGTTTCAAAGCATAACCAAAGAAATAATAACAACAACGCCGGCAATCCGCACCACAAAGCAGTCATATAGCCATAATAGCTAGGTATAGAATGCAGACTACGACGATTGTGTTTGGCAATTGATAAAGCACGTTGTTTACCAAAAACATAACTGAATAAGGCAAGTGCAACGAGCGTGACTAAAAGTGTGGAGACATTCATAGTGAACAGTTATCAGTTATTAGTACGTACAGGATCGCTCCAATTTCTATACCACCTGACATCAAAAAACCTCATTATCCAAAGTAATAATGACAAATAGATTAAGCAAATATGACAGTTTGATGACAATATTTGGCACCCTTCATTTATCCGGTTCAGTGCAACCACAAGGGATTGCCTCTACAATATATAATGGGCATGTAGGGGCAATCCTTTATGGTTGCCCCCGATATTTTTGAAGGGTGCCCAAGATTTAAATAAAATTAAGCCATGGTTTACAAATGCGAATAATTATTAATTAGTACCGGAATGATCCAATTTTTATACCGCCCTACATCAAAAATTGTCATTATCCAAGAGAATAATGACAAATAGATTAAGCAAATATGACAGTTTGATGACAAGATTTAAATAAAATTAGGGGAGGGTTTAAACTATAGCCTGCGTCACATGACTTAGCACCTGATAACACGGTTGTGTATCTTCCATAACACGATTGGACAGAAAAAAAGTGCAAACTCATATGACACAGGCTATAGAATAATTAAGGGGTGGGAGTAAAAGTTATATTTTTTTATGAAATAATTGATTAATTATTTTTTATAACTTATTATAAATTAATTACGCCAGTTAAAAAAGTGAAAAACAACTTGACTTATTGGAAAATATTTTTTTTGCTCTTTAGCATTATTTAAGTATCAAGAAATAAGTTAAAAAAGTTGTTGACATTAGGTATAAAAATTCTGTAAACTTTAAAACTTATTTTAGGCTGTCTACTTTAAATTATGTGTCAGAAAATATGAATTCAGAGCCAATACTGTGGATTAACACAAGAGACAAGCCAGGGCTTTTACTTGCCATGATGAGGGAATTTAAAAATAATTCGCATATTTCTTTTGAAGGCTCGCTTGGTCACCTAAGTTTTTCCAACATGCCGAGCGCATCAAATACGGAAACAGAAGTACTCAAACGGCAGACACTTTCGTCAGAACTTGATTTCGTTATTATTCCACTAACAGATCAGACCGTACAAAACATTTGGAAGGTTCTATCTGAAAAAGATCACCTTGTACATGAAGGAATCATCCATGTTCAAATTGAGAGCAACGGAAACCTTGTATTTGGTGGGTATGATAATTTCCATCGGCAATGCGTTATAGCATATTCCGGCGTTTCAATAGAGTTGTTGGAGAGGTTAAAGGAAAAGGGTGTTATTCGTGGTTATGAACAAAGCAACGCATAGCGCACCACCGTACAGAAACAAGGAAAGACGCTACCCGTTTTGAAGAATTTTATAACAAAATAAAAGCCTAACTATGCGCTGCACCTGACGGCCTCGCCGCGAGTGAGCTCAAAGTTAGGTTGCAAAGTCAAAGATAGGAGAAACACTTAACCGATGAATAAATATGGAAGCAATGGCCACATAATCCATCATGGCGATGCCATAGAGGTATTGCGGTTTGAGATTAGCGATGCGTCTATTGATTTGATATTTGTTGATCCTCCGTATAACATCGGTAAGAAGTTTTCTCAATTTGAAGATCGTTGGCCTTCAGATACTGAGTATGCAAATTGGGCTTATGAATGGATTGATGAGTGTATACGGGTACTGAAGCCTACAGGTACTATGTACCTAATGACTAGCACTCAAGCCATGCCCTACTTTGATCTGTATATAAGAGATAGGCTTACCATTCTTAGTCGTATTGTTTGGTCTTATGATAGTTCAGGGGTTCAAGCAAGAAAATATTATGGCTCAATGTATGAACCCATTTTGCATTGTGTAAAAGACCCAAAGTCATATACTTTCAACGCGGATGACATACTTATTGAGGCGAAAACAGGGGCAAAGCGGAAACTAATTGATTATCGGGGCGAGGTTCCGAAACCGTACAATACAAAAAAGGTTCCCGGCAATGTTTGGGACTTTCCTAGAGTTCGCTACCGCATGGATGAATACGAAGAACATCCTTCCCAGAAACCAGAAGCCCTACTGGATAGAATAATTCGTGCCAGCAGCAATAAAGGTGACACTGTGCTTGATCCGTTTTCGGGAACATTTACTACTGCTGCTGTTGCTAAGGCATTGGGCAGGAAGACCATCAGCATTGAATCACAAGAAGAATACCTAAAAATTGGTTTGCGTCGCGTTCTCGAGTTTGACGAGTACCAAAGTGAAAGACTGGAAAGGCCAAAGAAAAATACAAAAATCAAAAATGCTCGTGGGGTGAAACGAGAAGAATTAACAGGAGACCTTTTTAGTGCCAATTCCTAAACATGATTTCACAAACGAAATAACGACTATCCTTGATTGCTATTCTGGAAATCGCGGTAATGAAATCTTAAGAAGCAGCGAGATTATCCAATATCTAAACATCAAAACAAAAGCAGCTAACCGTGGCTCAAAGTCACGCGCAAGCTTTGCTAACCACTATGCAATTTACGTGCTAGTAGAAGATTACCTGACTGGGGGTTTTGATAGAAGTGGTGGCTACTCAGATTATGATGGCGCAAAATTCAGTGATTTGTTTCGCCGTCAGCGCGAACTTCCTTTTGGTAGCAAGTTACAAAATCATGCTCTGAATCATCGCTTGAATGAAGAGTTTAAGAAATACTTTCCTATATGTGAACACCTACCCATTATAAGGGATGCAGAAAGCAATAAATATTGGATAAACGAGAAGCTGATTATTATTCAATTAGGTGGTAACACAATAAATCTTGCAGCAGCAATAAAAGAAATTATTGAGGCATATGTTCTGGCTAGGCAGAGTGCGTTTTCTGAGTTTATGGCCTATTGTCAGGAAATAATTTACATCCAAGAAGAATCACCTGAAAAGGCAATTCAGTTTATAAAAGGCTTATTTCGGCCAAATGTTGATGCCCGTGTATTTGAGATAGCAAGCTTTTCCGTTCTTAAACAGTACTATGCAGACCAACGAATCTATTGGGGATGGTCGCCTGAAGAACTTATAGAAGAGTCATTAATCCTTTACAAGACCGGGCGAACAAACGCCAATGATGGTGGTATTGATTTCGTTATGAAGCCACTTGGCAGATTTTTTCAAGTAACAGAAACCGTTGATGCCGGAAAATACTTTTTGGACATAGATAAAGTACAGAGGTATCCAATCACGTTTGTTGTCAAAACAAATGAATCAAGCGAAGAGATATTGGCGAAAATTGCTCATCAGGCTGAGGCAAAATATCAAATTAAAGCGATTGTAAGGAAGTACATTGAATCCGTAGAAGAGGTTATCAATATACCTAGGCTAGTCGAAATATTTGAAGAGGTTCTGGCGTCGGGATACGGCGCAAAGGTCATTGAGGAGATCGTCCTTCAGAGCCGTGTTGAATTCAATGTGGAAGCAGAGGAACAAGACGTATTGGCCTTTGAAAAAGCAGAGACCGATGCAAAAAAAACAACCTAACAAGGCACTCCACCGGACGGCAATTCCGCTTGCCTCCATTGCCGCAGGTGAGCGTTGCCGTTAGACAAATAGAAAAACCCATGAGTAAAATACTCGGGGCAATTGTAATCAATTGTAATCATTCACGCTTTTGCTTTGCTGTTGTTTTTGCCAATCCATCCGGAAAGCTTCGGCTTGACTTTACCGCATAGCTTTCCTAACTGAAAAAGAGGTAACCGTTCAGTCCCATCCCTGGTGCGGGAAGGAGGTGAACGCATAGAACAAATGAGTTATATTTTAAAGCATTTTGATACTGTACTCATAAAATTTAATATGACCTCAAGTGGCATAGAGGGTTTGTCTGTAAAAATTATTGAGATCGATAACAAATATAAGTCACTCCTTCCTATTGACTTAGACGCTGCGAGCTAGGGAAGGTATTGTATATACTATAATTATAGCGTTTCCCGTTTGAATAAACGACACTCATATTGAATCAATCATTAAAGCGCACAACCCTTTCAGGGCTGTGTGTTTTAAGGAGGTTTTTTTTATAATTGATTCGCATTTGTACATTAAATCGGGAAACACTATATATGTAACAGCAATGTGCTAAGCGGAGGCTATAATGTTTTCAGAGCCAGTTGTAACCCAAATGGCGGCATACCTTTTAAAGAAAAGGGGCAATCGCATGGCTTTTATCAAACTAATTAAGCTGCTTTATTTAGCAGAGCGAAAAGCTGTTTCAAAGTGGGGTGAGCCTATTAGTGGCGATCATTTTGTTTCCATGCCCCACGGCCCCGTGCTTTCTCAAACTTACGAGCTAATAAAGTCCCAGCCTTCTCCAGATGAAGTGAGCCCTTGGCACGATCTCATTAGAGATGAAGACAATTATGAAGTGTCCCTATCAAGAGAGGTCGAGGACTTTGATGAGTTGAGCAAAGCCGAAATGCGGATACTTGATGAAGTTTATGCCGAGTATGGAAAAATGGGCAGATTCCAAATTAGAGATTTTACTCATGATTATTGCCAAGAATGGGAAGATCCAAATGGGAGTTCATTCCCTATAAAGTTAGAATCCATTTTTCGTGCTATGGGGCGTGATGAGGAACAAGTGAAAGCGCTTAGGGAATTGAACCAAGAGCAACGATATCTTGATCAAATTAAAGCAACCCTGCTATGACTAATATCTTCTCTCTCGTTAAGAGGGGTACAATTCTGATTCCATCTGGCTCCCGGAGCCATCTCCACTTTATCTGTTGCAACCCAGAATAACAAAAGTACCCTATCCATTAAAATCACAAAACGACAAAATGTGCGGAGTATAGAAGACTCTTTTGAGGGCCATGCTGTCAAGTTAATAGGGTAGAAAAAAATTTCCTATCCATCAAACATCAAAATCACAAAACGACAAAATGTGCGGAGTATAGAAGACTCTTTTGAGGGCCATGCTGTCAAGTTAATAGGGTAGAAAAAAATTTCGTATCCATCAAAATAACAAAAGTACAAAATGTGCCCGTGCGGAGTATAACCGTGGCTCAAAGTCACGCGCAAGCTTTGCTAACCACGTACAAAACCTGACAAACCTGGCATTCCACAAAGGTGAGTCCAATGGCATTTAGTGATTACAAACATATCTCTCAGGTACAACAAGAATTTCAGATTATCGCCCAAGAGGAACGCTTCATTGTCCCTCAAGATGTTGAGATTCCTCGTCAATTTGTCCAGGAATTCAGCTTCAATCAACAGTATTTTGATCTGTATGCATCGGAGGGTTCTCGAACCGAACTCATCATTTTACCGTTCATTCGAGAAGTGTATAGTCATAAAAAATATTGATCTGTATTGACAATATAGAAAATTTTCTATCTCTTATACTCAACGTGGCCATAACTTGGATTTCCTGGGGCGCTGCCCCAGGCTATATTAATATCGCCCCGTTGGGGCTTTTCGGTAGTTACTTAAGTTATTTTTGTTTCTCAAAAAGTTTTGTTCCCTTCTTGAGTATATATAGATATGAAAAGACGTTTTAAAAATAACTGGAATCAGCTGGAGACACCTATCAAACCTTGTTAAACAAGGAAAAATTCGTGTTGTGGTCAAACCATCAGGGCAATACGATTACAATTCTTACGATGTTTACCAATACGTTGGTAAATTTCGTCAGAATCTAAATATTATTTGCGGGTTTCGACTAGCAAACAAAAAGCAGATTTGATGCGTCAAATTCAAATACGGGAAAAATTTTGTTTAGCCAAAGGCATAAATGTTGATCAGGTTTTTTCTGATATTGCAAGTGGTATCAATTTTTAAAAACGAAAAAAATTTGGAGCGACATTAAATTTAGTCATTGATGGGCAAGTTTCTAAGGTATTTATAAGTTATAAAGATCGTCTAAGTCGAATAGGCTTTGGGTTATTTAAGCATTTATTTCAACAATTTGGAACAGAAATAATTGTGGCTAATGGTTCAGGTTCCTAAAAATTAGATAATGAAGAAATAATGTACGCTCATTCATTGTTTTTCAATGAAGCGCTACTCAAAAAGGCGTGTAAAACGTGCCATTGAGGTCTTAAATGAAGGCGTTGAAGACGAAGATTAGAGGTTTAGACAAGAGCCAATTCAAACGACTTAAAGAATTGACTCACCATGCTAAAAATCTCTATAACCAAACATTGTGGACGTTGAGAGAAGCTTTTGAAGCGACGGGTTTGTATTTTTCTTATCCCAAGATGGATAAAGCTATGAAACAAGTTGAGAACCTTGAGGGTGAGGTGAATTATAGGTTGTTGAAAGCCAAGGTGTCTCAACAAACCTTACGACGGCTTGATAAAAACTTTAAGTCATTTTTCAAGTGCCATCAGGATTTTCAAAAAAATCCTAATAAATATAAAGGACAACCAAAGCCGCCACGGTTTAAACACAAGCAATACGATAATCTCATTTTTGATTATCAAGCTTTTTCAGTTAAAGACGGGGTAGTTATTCTGGAAAAAGGTTTAAGTTTTTCCTTGCCCGAAAAACTGATTGGTAAGACGATTAAACAGGTTGAGATTGTGCCTAAATACCGGCACTTTGAAGCCATTTTTGTTTTTTCCAATGATGACATTAAAGCGAAAGTCTCAAAAAACGATAAGGTTATGGCTATTGATCTAGGGCTTAATAACCTAGCGACTTGTGTAACTAATGGTGTAGAAAAACCGTTTATTGTTGATGGTAGGCGTTTGAAGTCTATCAACCATCATTACAATAAACGGTATTCCAAATTTCAATCACACTTAAAAAAGACTCGTGACCATAAATGGTCAAACCGGTTACAACGATTGACTGATAGGCGCAATGCAAGAATGGCTGATTATTTGCATAAAGCAACTCGCCAAGTCACTGATATTTGTGTTAAAAAGGGTATTTCTAAGGTTGTAGTAGGTGATGTAACAAAATCACTTAATCAAATCAATCTGGGTAAAAAGACTAATCAGAACTTCGTGAATTTATCTCTTGGTCAGTTTATAGAGAAATTGCGCTATAAACTTGAGTTACATGGCATTGCGCTAGAAATAACAGATGAGAGCTACACTTCAAAAGCAAGTTTTGTTGATGGGGATATTTTGCCTAAGAAGTACGAACCTAAAAAGACACACACGTTCAGTGGCAAACGAGTTAAACGCGGCTTATATCGTTCACAAAATGGCACTGCTATCAATGCCGACGTGAACGGCGCTTATAACATTCTAAGAAAAAGTAACCCTAAGTTTACCTTATCAGAATTAATGTCAAAGGTAAGCGAGGGAATATTGGATTGGTTACATCCATATACACGTTTGAAGATTTATTGACTTTTGTCTATATATTTCTACAAATTTCTATAAAATTGTGACCTAAAAGCTACGCTCAAGACTACGAACTCTGGGTGCAAAAATCGTTACACTGTAATGACAAGTTGCGAGGAACGCCAGATTATATCCTGGCAACCCGCTCTGAACTTGGAAAACGGGTGTTAGCGATGCCGTTATTAGTGATGGTTGAAGCCAAACGGAACGATTTTGAAGAAGGGTGGGGACAATGTTTAGCGGAATTGGTCGCGGCGCAAACATTAAATAAAGAGCCCTCTCGCCCTGTCTATGGCATTGTGACCGACGGGAGACGATGGGAATTTGGCAAATTAGTCCAGAACCTATTTAGTGAGAACGTTGAGGCCTATCCAGTTGAGCATGTTCAGCACTTATATAGTGCGCTCCACTGTCTATTCCACCTGGCAACGACTGTCACAAAATAATCTAAGTGATTTGGTGCCCTGAACTTTTGATATAACAAGTAAAGAATTAGCCTAACCCTGCAAATTCAGCCGACCGACAAGAAGCGGGGCGGTTCCTTAGTTCTATTCAACGCTGTGCAGCCTGTGATCGGCTGATCAGAAAAAGTCTAACAATGCCTTCAACACGGACGCAGCACCGCGAAAAACCAGCGGTGCTTTTTTTCTCGTTCCAACGCGCCAGCGTCACAAATTCGCGAACCAATTATAACTCTAAATTTTGTAAACTATTAGCACTTTCACGCACCGCCTGACGTTTTGCATCATCCAAAGGAATTAAACCTTTGTCAGTCAAATAACCCTCTTCACCATAAGCGGCTTCACTGGTAAAAGCGGCAATGTACTCAGCAATACCTGGAACAACGCCAACATGGGATTTCTTCGCGTAAAAATAGAGCGGACGAGAAATCGGATAATCCCCGGCAGCAATACTTTCAAACTCAGCCGCTGCCCCATCAACAATGGAGCCTTGAATGATATCGCTGTTTTGGTCTAAAAAACTAAATCCAAACACGCCCACCGCTTTTGGATTAGTCACCAACTTCTGCACAATCAAATTATCGTTCTCACCGGCTTCAATATAGGCACCGTCTTCACGCACCCCATGACATATCGCCTTATAGCGAGATTTGTCAGTTTTCTTTAAAGCCTTAAGGAACGGAAACGTTTTGCATCCGCCTTCTAGGGCTAACTCCGCAAAGGCATCTCGTGTACCAGACGTGGGTGGCGGGCCTAATACCTCAATTTTGTTGGCGGGCAAGTTCGGGTTGACCTCTTGCCAAGTTTTGTAAGGATTAGCAATCAAGGTTTGGCTGCCATCGGTTGCCGGTACGGATTTCGCCAGTGCTAAAAAAATATCCCGCAGAGATAGCTGCATTTGCGGTTTTGCCTTAGTGTTCGCTAACACAATACCATCATAACCCACCAAAACTTCAACAATCCTTTTAACCCCATTGTTCTGACATTGGTTAAATTCAGATTGCTTCATACGGCGCGAGGCATTAGTGATGTCGGGCGTGTTAATATCTACGCCGGCACAAAATAACTTAATACCGCCGCCCGTACCCGTGGACTCAATTTTGGGCGTCTTAAATTTGGATGACTTACCAAATCGTTCAGCCACCACCGTTGCAAATGGATAAACAGTGGATGAGCCGACAATATTAATCACATCGCGCCCACTTGCCAGCAAACTACTGTGATCAGTTGAGGTAACACTCGGTACGTCATCATCGCCCACTTCAACGGCATCCCGACTCACATAGATATAGACAACCACGCCCACAATAAACATCGCCAGCAAAACCGCAATTTTTCGTCCAATAGTCATTTTCATTTAGGTTTTTTCCTATTTTAGTAGAGTTTATACCGATTTAACGTCATTCACTATTACGCACCCGCTTTTCAGGTATTTCTCCAAATGAGCCTCAAAAATAATCATTATCCAAGATAATAATGACAAATAGATTAAACAAATATGACAGTTTGATGACAAGGTTTATAGTCAAAAGCAACTACAAGGATTCGTTATAATAACGGATTAGATCGTGCCGGTGTTTGGGTTTTATTCTTAAGACTCCAAATTCTAAGTATACCCAACGTGATCATAACTTTTTTCAACACTGTTAATAACCTGAGCCAGCGTCTGATTGTAACATTATGATTTTTTGAGTTATCCGTTTATTTCGAGTATCCGTTGTACTATAATCAAGTGCGGTTTGGGATTTGTAAGCTAGACTTGGCGGCGTTTTATTGCGCTTTTGTCATTGTTGGCCTCAAAACCCTAGCCACGGCCCTTTTATCCGTTAATAACAATAACTCACACTCGATTGGAGAATTCTCCGTAACGGCCCCACAATCAGTGGCCGCATGTACGACAGATACCGCCCCCAATTGGACGGCTTAACCCAACTCTCGACTGTAAAGGATAAACGAATTACGCCTACTGGACTAAGTACAACGAATTGCGCGGATAAACGAATTAGGCCCGCTAGACTAAGTACAACGAATTGCGCGGATAAACGAATTAGGCCTACTGGACTTAGTACAACGAATTGCGCGGATAAACGAATTAGGCCTACTGGACTAAGTACAACGAATTGCGCGGATAAACGAATTAGGCCTACTGGACTTAAGGCAATTCCCAAATAATATACTGGGTTGTAGGGGCAATCCTTTGTGGTTGCCCCGGTATGCGCGTTAGAGGGCCATCACTTAATTTGAAAGCATTTTATGGCCCTCAGTTATCCGTTTATTTCGAGTATCCGTTGTACTATAATCAAGTGCGGTTTGGGATTTGTTAGTTGCCCCGGTAAGCGCGACAGGGGGCCATAACTTAATTTGAAAAGTTCCAAATATGGCCCTCAAATTCGATACTCTAAAAACGTCGATTTCGGCGATTGCCAAACTCAAGTTTGGACTCCAGTTGCCAAACTCCGGACGTTTGTTATGACTTAGTAGGCCTCGCCAGATAAATCTTAACCACGGCCTTTTTACCCGTTAATATAAAAGCAACTACAAGGATTCGTTATAATAACGGATTAGATCGTGCCGGTGTTTGGGTTTGATTCTTAAACGTTTTGGGTTAATAACCATTTTTTAAATAGGGTTATA
>NBMI01000302.1 GCA_002085445.1 Candidatus Parabeggiatoa sp. nov. 2 | reverse complement strand
CAGTGCCCTTTAGGGCACTTCAGCTATTAGACGACGGCTTTACCAAAGGCGGGGGGATTATTTGTTTCTAATTCCGCAAACTGTGTGGCATTGAGGTTTCACCTGGGGCTATTATCTCGCGTAGCGAGTTACTGCGTTTCATATTCAACCCCGAAGGTTGTAGTCACCGTTTGCTTTTTGTTTCTCTTTTTCCAGACACGCTGGCGCAGGAAACGTTTTTTCAACATTAATCATGTTTAGCCCTCTCTCGAACGAAGTTCAAGCGATTGAAAATGGGCAAGAAGTTCCGGCGCAAAACGGTACTTTTTTAAGGTAGTTTTTTAGCGAGAACATTTGAAATTGTTCTTCGGCCGTTTTGTGATGCTTATTCAGCAAATACTCGTATTCCTTCACCTTTTCTTTAATCAAGGTTGAGTATTTATCCACTTCAAAATATCTTTCAACCACCGCCTCATAAGAATAGGCCGACAAATCTTCCACTCTTAATTGGTTTTCAAGATCATAAATGACGGCTTCTTGTAAAGAAGTCAGTACAAACGGCGAATGGGTACTGACAATCAACTGAATGTTTGGAAAAAAATGCGCCAAACAGAATTTTTTTCTGAAGTTCAACATGTAAGTGCGTTTCAATTTCATCAATCAAAACAATGCCTTGCATGTCATAGCCTTCGGTGTGTTCCATTCGGAGGATCAAGTCGCTGAGTATCTTGAACACGGCCGAATAACCATCTGAAAGACTATTAAAATCAAATCGCTCTCTCCGTTGGGTGATTAAGTAAAAGTTATAATTTTTGCGGTCAAATTGTAATTTGAGACTCTCATCCTCAAACAGCGTCCGAAGTGTTTTTTCTTGAGCTATTTTTTCCACTGTCTTGTTATCATTATCATCACGCGCAAAAGACTGTTCAACTTTGAGGTTGACAAGGTATTGTAGGAAAATGTGGCTCGGTGCTTCCATATCACTATCAATGTCATATCTTGGTTTTAATTTTTTAGGCCCTTGCGGCATATCCATTGAAATACCGCGTTTGGCCGCAAAAAAAAGATAAAATAAACTGTTCACTTTCATTTGGATTGTTAAATTCAATGGCGACACGATGATTCATTTTCATATTCACCTGTTTGTAGTAGTCGCTTTAGCGACTCAGTTTGTAGTCGCTTTAGGGGAGGAGCGTGAAAATAATATACCCATAGAGAAACCTTTTTTGTGTGTGGGTATTTTATTTAGCCACAACTCCCTTAGTACTGTTTGTAGTGTTTGTAGTGTTTGTAGTAGGCTTGTAATCGCCTTAACGAGATTCAAACTTAGGCGCTAAAGCGCTTACTACAAACGCAAGGCGCTAAAGCGCCTACTACAAACGCAAGGCGCTGAAGCGCTTACTACAAACGCAAGGCGCTAAAGCGCCTACTACAAACGCAAGGCGCTAAAGCGCTTACTACAAACGCAAGGCGCTAAAGCGCTTACTACAAACGCAAGGCGCTAAAGCGCCTACTACAAACTAAGGCGCTAAAGCGCCTACTACAAACAGTTTGACTAACTGATCACTGATTAACGTTCTAGGGTGTAGCGCAAATCGACGCCACTTTGGCTGCCGGTTTCGGTTTCTATCGTCAAGTTGTCCATCAACTCGTAGCGCATCCGCAAAACACTGCTGCCATCAAACAGCCCAATCCCGTAACTGATATATAAGCCCGGTGTCAGGTATTTGCCCAGTACCAGCGCGGCTTTTTTAAGACCGTCGTCAGTCGAAATACCGGCTTCATCTAGGCCGAATTTTTGGCCGATTTTGTTCACCAAATTATCGCCTTGTTTAAAAGGTAAGGAGGCGGCCGCATTGAGCAGGAGATTGCCTTCTCCTTGGGTGGCTTCGGAGGCGGGTTTGCCTAGTACGATGTAGGAGAGGGTGTTGCTTTGATCGAGCGCCGGCTTGGAATATAAGGTGAGCTTAGGATCTTGTGCGGTACCTTGTATATGCACGCCAGCAATGACATTATCGTAAGCACTGCGTTTGATACGGCGGTAAGCTTTGATGTCTAAACCGGGATTTTCTATCGGGCCGCCGCTGAAAAACACTCGGCCACGGTCAATTTTGAGGTTTTGTCCATAAGCTTTGTAGCTGCCGTCAAGAATATAGAGTTCGCCGTTGCCAACGGTCACTTTACCCGGTTGGTTGCTGGCAACCAGTTTGCCCCCAAAACGGCTTTTGAAGCCTGCCGCTTCCAAGCTAACGTCATCGCCTAAAATGATTTCAACTTTGCTAGAAATCGCCATTGTTTCTGATAGCTTCTGCTCTTCTTTGGGCGCTTCGGTTTTTTCAGAATTGACATAAACAACATCTTCAGATATTGGGACGGCACCACTGGCCGCTTTGAGCGGTGTAATCTTGGCTTTTGGAATGGTTACTTTGCCGGTGACATCAATGCCTGTGGGCGTTATCTGGATATTCAGATTGGGTGAAGCGAGTGCCCACACTTCTGGCATATTGACCACTTGAAAATCTGTTCCGGCAATATTTAAATTAACTATCCGCTCCTCGGTGGCAAAGATTGAGTTGGCTTTTCCGTTGATCTTTAATTGACCTTCTCCAGAATTGACACGGGCTTGCATTTGTAATGTGTCGTGCCCTTTGCTGACAATATCCATAGTTAAGTCTCTGAGTTCTAAGCCAAAATCGGGTAAATCAGCGGCTGCCTTTTGCACTTGTATCCGCCCTTGCACGTTTGGAGCCGCCAGCGTTCCGCCTAGCCTAACGTTCAGATTGACTCGGCCTTGGGTATTTTCGGCTTGCGGAACGAAGGCCGGTAAAATACCTAAGTCGGCAAAAGTCGCTTTGAGGTGGCCTTGTATGGGTTGTTCACCGCTAGGAGGTAGGTGGGTGAAGCGCGGCATGTTGAATGTTCCTTGTAGGCCACTTTGCTTGAGCAAGTTCAGTTCCAAGCCGGCAACCAAACCCTTCTTTTTAGTCACTGTGAGTTTGAGATAGCCGCCTTTGTGGGGCAATTCTTCGATATATTCTTCTGAAAAATGGGTTCTGAATGCGCCCGGTGACAGGTTGATGCTAACATCTGAATCAATGGCCCCATCGGGGCGCAAAGTGGCCGCTACCCTTCCTTCAACAGTGCCTGTTAAATCCGAGTCTTCGGGTAAAAAGGGGTAGACAAGGTTTAAGGGTAAGCTTTTTAGCCAAACTTGTAGGTTGCTGTCGGCCGTTTTTTGCCAGTGGAGTTGGGTGCATAATTTGGCGGCTTGTGTGTTTTGTAGGCAACTGCGGGCCAGTTTGGCCTCTGTCGCAGATAAGCTAAGGGCGGCTGGGGCTTGTAGTTGCCAATAGCCAACCGAATCCGTTGAAGCGGTTAATTTTTGTAAGCGTCCTTGCCAGCGTGGTTGTTTGAAGCGGCCTCGCAGTTGTAGTGAAAAACGGTCTGCGGGCGTTATCAGGCTTGCAAACAGCGTATGATTGCTCACACGGCCTTGACCATATAAACGGAAACGGTCAATTTTGGTTGTGCCAAGCGATAATTCGGTGGCAATAACCTCTAAACGTAAGTCCTTATTGCTCAGTAGATTGACATCAATATCGGCCGTCAACGCCTTTAGACTGTTATCTTGGAAAACCAATGAGTTGCCTTTTAATTGGGCGGTGATATAGGGCAAGTAAACCGGGCCGCTTAAGTGGCCTTTGCCAATGAGGCTGCCTTGTCCGTCAGGCAACAATGTTTTGAGGTCTGGCGCGTTGATGGCCCAGTCTAATTTGGAGCGTTGTCCAAGCTTACCGTTAGCTGTCAAGCGATTACTGCCTGATTGAATTTCCAAATGTTTGATTGAAATTTCTCCTATTCCCGAATTTTGCGAGCGGCGGGTTTTTCCTGTTTTCAAAGGAGGTTCAGGAGGGATTTCTACAGCAATTTGTTCAGCTTTAAGTTGAAACGGATAGTCGCGCAACCGGCCTCGCACTTGTTTTATTTTGAGTTGCGTTTCCAAGGCACCGTTTTTGAGACGGCCTTGACTTTGGATATTTAGGGCGAGTTTACCTGGCCAGTCTGTCCACTGACGGCCGGGGTTTATATTTTTGCCTTTTAGGGCCACTTGCCAAGACACGTCTGGTTGCCAACGCACTTTGCCCGTCAAATCGAGAGTGCCTTGTAAGATTTTACCGTGTAAGCTTTTGAGTTGCATGCTGCTGAGATCGCCATTTCCAACGGCTTGCCAACGGCCTTGGGGTATGTCTTTTCCTTGAATGTCAGCATTTAAGCGCAACTTGTAGGCTTGGGCAGTGCCTTTGGCGTTGAGCTTGCCTTTTTGACTGCTCACTAACGCGTCTTTGCCGACTAAAGGCCATTGCAGGCCTTGCCATGCCAGTGTGCTGTTGAAACGAGTATTTTCACCGGCTAGGGTGCCGTCACCTTTGAGAGAGAGTTGGGCGGCCGTTTGAGGTATATTCACTTTCAAGGTACTGATTTTAAACGTGTCTCCGTCAAGTTTGGCCTTTAATTGGCTATTGAGCCTTAAATTGTCCGGCCAATCTGTCCAGAACTCTTTTATGGTGATTTTGTCGGCCTTGAGGTTGAGTTGTGCTGCTAGTTTGGGCACCCAACTGACTTGCCCGGTAGCATTCACCGTTCCTTTTAGGATTTGGTGAATTGTTGCAAGTTGCCTTGCCCTTTGAGCGTTAGAAGGCCGGCCGGAATTTGTGGGCCGGCTAGTCGTGTTTCTAAATCAACCCGATAGTTTTGCAGCGAGCCGGAGAGATTCACGCGGCCTTTTTTGCTGGTAAATAAGAGTTCTCCGCCACGGGGAGGATTTAAAGGCCATTGTACTCTTTGCCATGCCAAGGTTGCGTTTTTAAAGCGCGGCCCTTTATCTGTCAGCGAACCTTTACCTTTAAAATAGAGTTGGGCGGCCGTTTGAGGTATATTCACTTTCAACGTACTGATTTTAAACGTGTCTCCGTCAACTTTGGCAACCAAGTGGCTATGGAGTCTTAAATGGTTCGGCCAATCTATCCAGAAGTCTTTTATGGTGATTTTGTCGGCGTTGAGGTTGAGACGCGGCCCGTCATCAGCGAGCGTGCCTTCACCTTTGAGAGACAATTGAGCGGCCGTTTGAGGGATATTCACTTTCAAGGTACTGATTTTAAAAGTGTCTCCGTAAAGTTTGGCCTTTAATTGGCTATTGAGCCTTAAATTGTCCGGCCAATCTGTCCAGAAGTCTTTTATGGTGATTTTGTCGGCGTTGAGGTTGACTTGTGCTGCTAGTTTGGGTTCCCAACTGACTTGCCCGGTGGCTTTTACCGTTCCTTTTAGGATTTTCGTGCGAAGCGATTTCACGGTGAATTGTTGCAAGTTGCCTTGCCCTTTGAGCGTTAGAAGGCCGGCCGGAATTTGTGGGCCGGCTAGTCGTGTTTCTAAATCAACCCGATAGTTTTGCAG
>NBMI01000068.1 GCA_002085445.1 Candidatus Parabeggiatoa sp. nov. 2 | reverse complement strand
ACTTCTGGACGTACTTGAGGCCTTATTTCAATCGCGCCCTGAAGTTGCTGATTGAGTGCTACCATGACTAAGGAATAACCTTCTTCCTCGCCAAGCACTTTCGCTTCTGCTATTTTCGGCGGCAGAGCAATTCCTTCTCGGTTCATAAAGCGAGCGCTACCGACTTTGATGACTTGGTTTTTAAGGTGAACCGTCACACCATAACCGATTTTATAGTTAGCCTCTTCTATCTCAAGCAAGCCCAAGTGCCGCTTTTTAGCCTGTTTAACAATCGCCTGGGCAATGGGATGCGTAAGCCTATGCTCGGCCGAGGCCGCGTAAACCAAGATTTCATCTTCTCCTAACTCGTCACAAACCACGATTTTTCCAACTTCAGGTTCTTCCTTCGTCAACGTCCCTGTTTTATCGAACAGGATAGTATCTATCTTGGTCAACTCTTCAAGAGCGCGTCCATCTTTGATTAAAATGCCCTTTTTCGATACCAAGGTGAGATGATTAAACGTATGAAGTGAAGTTAATATTTCAACCGTGTTGGTAGGGGCACTAAAAAGCATGGCGGTTGCTGATGAAACCCCTAAGAACGGTGCAGAAACGAGACCAGTAGCGAGCAAAGGCATAGCCACTTTATTCGACCATTCTTCTCCCTTCAACTGAAGCCCCGTTTTAAAATCAGCCGTGTTATCCAAAATATCGCCAAGTTTAGAAATAGTCGTTTCAAGGCCTGTTTTTTCAACTTTCACCTGGATTCGGCCTCTCACGACAAGAGTAGCGGCAAACACGTTATCACCAAAGCCTTTTTCCGCTGGCACGGCTTCTCCCGTCAAAGCCTGTTGGTCAATCATCGCCATACCCTCGATGACAATGCCATCAACCGGACAATGCCATCAACCGGCACAACTTCACCCGCCTTCACGACCACAATATCATCAATCTGAAGTGCTTCGAGTGGCACTTCAACTTCCATATGGTCTTTTAAAATCCATACATTGCTTGGTTGCTGTTCAAAGACATTGGTGAGCATTTGGGTAGAAATCTCTTTGCTTTTGGTCATCATTTTGATGGCAAAATGATAACTCCAAGCTTGAAGAGCGCTGGCAAAATACTGACCCATGGCAAGGGACATAATACTGACAACTGCAGTGAGCAAATCATTCTTGATACGCCGCTCCTTTAACAACGAGTTTTCGGTCTGTTTCAGAATCGGATAGGCGGTATAAGCAATCATGCCGATACTTAACAAAGTTAAGGCCGGATAAAAAGGGCGAATGACTGCCAACCCCATAGTCACCGCACCCACTTTAAAGTGATGCTCATGCCCTTTCTCAATCTCTTCAATCGCCTTGCTCTCTCTGACACTTTCAAGCGTCACTGATTGAGGAGTGCGCTTCTCCTTAGCAACCTCTTGATAAGAATGCGTTTTTTCGAGCGATTGAAGTTCCATGTTACTATCGGTTAGCGATTTTTTATAACTATAACGCTCAAATAACCGCGCACCAATATAAGCACTTGCTATGACTGATAGATTGACTAATAACATCTGCTCTCACCTCCAGTGTTTGTAGAATTAGTCATAGAATCCAAAACTTCAGCTTTAGACAGTTGGAGTCCCAAAGCTTCAGCTTTGGACGAGTCGTTAGAATCCAAAACATCCGCTTTGGACGAGCCGTTAGAATCCAAAACATCCGCTTTGGACGGCCCGTTGGACGGCCCGTTGCTTTGGACTCCAATGCCAAAGCTAAAGCTTTGGACTCCAATGCCAAAGCTGCCAAAGCTAAAGCTTTGGACTCCATCGGCCGGCCAAAGAAAATTTTCCGGCATATACTCAATTTTTGTGGTTCTTTTCCTTCTGTTTAAGTTGTCTTAAGGGAAGCATCGCATGAGCGATTCCAAACCCAAAAACCGTCACATAAAAAATCGTTGAACCCATAATTCCGTAAATCAAAGAACTCCCGGTAATATTGGTTATTCCGAATCCCGTCCAAAATGTAATACTGTTTTTTAACTTATTGTTCAATTGCTTTGAGATGTCAAAAATATCGCACAAGTGAGAGAGGCTACCGTCCATAAATACCACCTGAGCCATATCAGTGGCAATAGAGGACGCGCCACGTAACGAAATCGAGACATTCGCCTTTTTCATCGCAATCGCATCATTGATGCCATCTCCGACAAAACAAACCCGACGGCCTTGTTTTTGGAGTTGCTCAACAATACTGGCTTTGTTCTGTGGCAGAACCTCATAAAAATAATTATCCATGCCAAGCGCCTCGGCCAATTTTTGGGTAGGCCGTTTATGATCGCCAGAGACAATGAACATTTTTTTGATGCCACGTTGTCGTAAACCGGCGATAATCTGTTGCACTTCTGGCCGTACTTGAGGCCTTATTTCAATCGCGCCCTGAAGTTGCTGGTTGAGCGCCACCATGACTAAGGAATAACCTTCTTCCTCACCCAGCGCTTTCGCTTCTGCAATTTTCGGCGGCAGAGTGATCCCTTCTTGGCTCATAAAGCGAGCACTACCAACTTTGATGACTTGGTTATTATTAAGCTGAACCGTGACACCATAGCCGATTTTATAGTTAGCCTCTTCTATATCAAGCAAGCTCAAGTGCCGTTCTTGGGCCTGTTTAACAATCGCATGGGCGATGGGATGCGTGAGCCTATGCTCGGCCGAGGCCGCGTAGGCCAAGATTTCATCTTCTCCTAACTCGTCACAAACCACGATTTGCCCAACTTCTGGTTCGGCCTTTGTCAACGTCCCTGTTTTATCGAACAGTACGGTATCTATCTTGGTCAACTCCTCGATAGCGCGTCCATCTTTGACTAAAATGCCCTTATTGGAGACCAAGGTGAGATGATTAAAGGTCTGAAGAGAGGTAAATATTCTGATCGCATTTGACGGAACACTGTAAAGAATGGCGGTTGCTGATGATATTCCTAATAACGGTGCCGAGACGATACTCGTAGCGATCAAGGGCATAGCGATTTTATTCGACCATTTTTCTCCCTTCAACTGAAGAGCCGTTTTAAACTCGGCCGTGTGATTCAAAATCTCGCCTAGCTTGGAAATGGTGGTTTCACGCCCTGTTTTTTCAACTTTCACCTGGATTCGGCCGCTCACGATGAGAGTAGCGGCAAACACTTGATCACCGAGGCCTTTTTCCGCCGGCACGGCTTCTCCGGTCAACGCGTGTTGGTCAATCATCGCCATTCCGGCAGTGATAAACCCATCAATCGGTATAACTTCACCCGCCTTCACTACCACGATGTCATCAATCTGTAGTGCTTCGAGTGGCACTTCAATTTCTTGATGGTCTTTTAAAACCCATACCTTGCTCGGCTGCTGTTCAAAGACATTGGTGAGCATTTGGGTAGAAAGGTCTTTGCTTTTGGTCACCATTTTGTTGCCAAAGTGATAAACAGAGGCTTGAATGGCACTCGCCAAATACTCACCACTGGCAAGGGACAGAATACTGACAAGTGAACTCAGCAAATCATTGTTGGCACGCCGCTCCTTTAACAGCGATTTTTCAGCATTTTTGACAAGCGGATAGGAGGCATAAACAATCACGCCGATACTTAACAAGGTTAAGGCAGGATAAAAAGGGCGAATGACTGTCAACCCCAGAGCCGCCAGACTCACTTTTAAATAATGATCATGTGTAATCTCTTCAACCGCCGTGCTCTCTCTGACACTTTCAAGCGTCATTGGTTGATGAGTGCTCTTCTCCTTGGCAACCCGTTGAGAAGAAGACGTTTTTTCGAGCGATTTAGGCCCCCTGTTGCTATCGATTAGCCATTTTTTAGAGCTATAACGTTCAACCAACCGCGCACCAATATAAGCACTCGCTATGATTCCGATATTAATTAACAACATATGTTCTCAACTCCACTGTTTGTAAAGTTATTCATGGAGTCCAAAGCTTCAGCTTTGGACGGCCCGTTAGAATCCAAAGCTTGCCGCTTTGGACGGACTACTGGACTTAATCGAGCAATCTTCCGTCACTTGAAACTCGAAAGTATTTTCCGAACCCTTGACGGCGTTCTTGGACATCCCAGTGATGTTCCGCCCTATCCCATACCCAAATTTGCTGATGTTTATCTAAAAAACCAGGGCCTCTACGACTGTTTCTTTTCGGAAACGGTTTACCTGATATCCAATTATCAGGCCTATATGGGTATTCACCGTGCCATGGCAAACCTTCGGCAAACCAAGGATCAAGCTGCTGCCGAACAGCATCCCACTCGGTGATCCGACGTATGAGTTTGACTTCATATTCCTCTGAATCGTCGTCATAAAACAGAACACGCAGTTGGACCGTTTCTTGTTCAGGATAGGAAGTAATACGAGATAAGTCTGTGGTATTCTGCATCCCGGCAACTAACACATCCAACCAAGCTTGTTTGGTTTCATCCTTAACGTGGCTAGGTACAATATCTGGTTCAATTTTTGCATTAGAATCATGTTCAACCAAGATGGATTCGACAGCCTCCACCCAGCCAGGAAAGGTTAACATCATATCACGAACCCAAGGAATTTCATTGATGGCGTTCCATGGAAATTCGTTGTACAACTGTACTTTCAACTCATCCGATAACGCCCAAGCGACTTCACATTGATATCCATATTCGCGTAACTCAAGTATTCTCTCTCGTAATTCCTTGACTTTTTTATCATGTTGCATAAACACCGTCGAGTATAAGATATAAAAGTCCGTCTCCCATTGGTTAGGATTGGGTGGGCAAATCAACAATGACAGATCGGGCACAATCCTTATGTGCGATGGTAGTGACATGAGTTGGTATTTCCTTGTTTTATTAATGTTAAACGGAGACTCTCCCTCGAAGGGATAATCTCATCACTTATTGTTTTCTGTCCTCAATGCGTTTGGTAGAGGCCGCTAACATAATAGCGCGAGCATCGTTAGCACTTTCTGCCAAAAAGCTCGGCGGCCAATTTTCAATTTGCCCATATCTATCAATCCGCCCTTTTTCTACAACAGCGCCTCGTCCATTCTCTGGCGGGTGGACGAATAAAATATTGACCCAATTTTCAAAATGGTTGCTTTTATCTTCTGCTATCCGACGACGTAAGCGGTTAATGAGATGATCGCTGTGAGTTTCTACCAACACTCGACGCCCACTACGGGCTAAACAAAGAAAGAACTCTCCTAATCCGGCTTGAGCGCGTGGGTGCAAATGAATCTCAGGCTGTTCAAAAATTAAAAGACTGTTCACCGGTGAAAGCAAACTGACTGCTATAATCGGCAAAATCTGGCTGACACCAAAGCCGACTTCCACAATAGAAACATCTGTTTGCGGTTTAGAAAGTAAACTCAGTAACGCTTCATAACTTTCGCCTTGTTTTTTAACAGTCAATAGCTGTTCCATTCCTAACAACCGGAGTGCTTGTCGAACGGCTTTTTTTAAAGCCATTGAAGTGGATTCTGTTTGCGCGGGGCGAAAATTTTCCAGATTGTCTGGTATTGAGACAAAATTAACCGATTTTTCCCAGTTTTCATAAAGCAACTGCACGGCCGCTTCTCCACTCGTACCCACATCTAAGCCAACAACACTTTGACGTAAATAATATCGTTGCGGGGCACTACGCAACGGCCCAACGTAAAAAAGCCGCTTTTCTAATTCTTCACGTAACAATGCCAATGCCGGGGTAAAAATAGAGATGAACATTCCATAAAAAAGTCGCTCCGGTTTTGGCATGTCTGAAGTCCAAACCGGTTGTCCCTTTAAAACCGGCATAAAGCGATCAACGCTCAAACGTTGTTCAACCAGATTTATCCAGTTTTCGTCATTAATTTCTTGCTCAATATCACCCACACACAGTTGTTTAATTCGCCAAGTTTCGCCTTGAGGTTCAATAATGAGGCTGCCACAGTGACTCTGACGAAAATGGGCCGACATTTCGATTTGACTCGCCACCACAATTTGTTGCTTGTCGTCGTAATTAAACTGAATGTTTAAATCGACGCAGACGACTTTTTCACTCTCCGCTGGCAATTCATTGAAATAGTCACTCCATTTTGGAAACAATGAATTGGAAGCTAATTGTGGTTTAATCTGAACCGTAAAACCTAATTGTATTCCTCCCTTGTCGTTTGGAAGAGGGTTGCCAAAAATGAGTTCGTAGAAAGAGGCAAATCCAAAGAGTTCGCTATCATACTTGAGTGCATTTTCCACCGTTTGCCTATAAGGTGTAATCAAGGTTTGACGAGCGAGAAGCAAACTTTGAAGAATGCTCGTTTTGCCACCACTATTGACACCAGCAATCAGGGTAACGGGATTTAAGTCTACTTGTACACGTTGCTCAAAGGCCTTAAAAGACTCAAAATGTACTTGTGTCAAGCGTTGTTCAGATAATGGGTAATTATTTGATTCCAAAGACATTTCAGACTCTTGTGTTTTTAATGGCATAATCATAGAAACAGTTTGTTTAGTTAAGTACATGGAATCCAAAACTGAAGCTTTGGACGAACGATAGTACAACTTCTTTTAGGAATAAACGGATTACACATGCCCGTTGGACGGCCCGTTGGACGGCCGGTTATCCAAAGCTTCAGCTTTGGACTCCATGCTCTTCGGGGTTGTTTTAATAAAACAGTTTTCGTTGTTATGATTTATCCGTTTATTTCGCGTATCCGTTGTACTTGTCAGTAGCTATTCACATTCAACCCCTTCGGGGTTGGTGCGTGTTAATTACTATTGACTATTGTTTGCTCTAACTGAGCGCGGCTAATCGTCTTTTGTTGGCGCCGCTCGGTGATAAGTTTCCAAAACGGGTCGCTGCTCCCTAATTGCAACTGCTCTTCATCCATTCCTTCGACACCAATAATGAGCGCAATGGGCTTGCTATTGCGTGTGATGACGACACGTTCTTCTTGGGCGGCGTTCACACAGGTATCCAGCGTTGATTGTTCAAGACAGACCATTTTCATAGTATTTCCTCTGTTGTTTTATGGGACGGTTTGTGTCGAATGGCACGAATGATCACAACAGATGTTTCTTCATCTACATCATAGAAAACACGATATTCGCCCACACGTAATTCCCAAATCGGTTCTACATGTTCCCACGCTGGAACTAAACCTACAATAATCTTCTTGTTTCGTGTTGGTTGTGTTGGCTCGTGTAGTAATTGTACTTCAATGCTATCCAAAATTTTGGCACGATCATAAGTACGCAAATGGGCGACATCATCAATTACGCTCTGGGCATATTCAATTGTGTACATATTCAAGGACTCAATTTTGCTATTAAATAAACGAATAAGGGCCATCTATTAAGAGACTTCATTCTTGGGATAAACCTGAAAGCGTTGCCAAACCTTGGAGGTTTTTCCAGCCGTGTGATTTCATGGCATGGACTCCAAAATTTTAGCTTTGGACGGCAAGGAGTCCCAAAACTTCAGCTTTGGATTTCCATTCAGTTTTGGGAACCATTGGAATTGGAATCCCAAAGCTCCGTTTGTAGTAGTGGCTTTAGCCACTGACAAGGAGGCAGTTTGTAGTAGTGGCTTTAGCCACTTTCCGTTTGTAGTAGTGGCTTTAGCCACTTTCCGTTTGTAGTAGTGGGTGATAAATTGCCTACTACTAACTACTAACGTTTAAGGCGATAAATCGCCTACTACAAACTACAAACTACAAACTACAAACTACTAACTCCAAGCCGTTAGTACTCGATGATCAAGTTTTTATAACGAACCGAAGGTCAGCGGAGCTAATCCTTGTAGTTATTGCTTTTAATTCGTTTATCCGCGTAATTCGTTGTACTCATTTCGTTTTAGGGCCATAAAATATTTTGAATGTTGTCAAATCAAAACATGGCCCCAAGCTTCATCTTGGCCGCATGTTAGCCCCATGCGAGCGGCAATGGGTTGGAATAGTGCCAATTACGAATTGAAGTACAACGAATTACGCGGATAAGCGAATTGAAGTACATCTAATTACGATAAGTACAACTAATTACGATAAGTACAACGAATTACGCGGATAAGCGAATTGAGTACATCTAATTACGCTAAGTACAACTAATTACGCGGATAAGCGAATTTAAGTACAACTAATTACGATAAGTACAACTAATTACGCGGATAAGCGAATTTAAGTACAACTAATTACGATAAGTACAACGAATTACGCGGATAAGCGAATTTAAGTACAACTAATTACGATAAGTACAACTAATTACGCGGATAAACGAATTAAGTACAACTAATTACGCGGATAAACGAATTAATTCATTTCAAGCCGTTAGTACAACTAATGACGGGGATAAACGAAACGAAGTAAGCGCTGCTAATTGTGGTAAGTACAACGAATAGTGATAAGCACAATAATTCGTTTATCCACGTAATTCGTTGTACTAACGTTAATTAGTTGTACTAGCGTTAATTAGTAGTTATCGCTTTTCATCCGTTTCGTTATTGCTTTTCATCCTTGTAGTTATTGCTTTTAATTCGTTTATCCGCGTAATTAGTTGTACTAGCGTTGCTAAACTTGGACTCCTGCCAAACTAAAGTTTGGACTCCGGATGAGTGACTTCTACCCGTTCAATATTTTGAAAGCCACGCGGCAATTTTTGTCCTCGCCGACTCCGTTCGCCGGTGTAAGCTTCAATGTCACGTGCTTTGAGCGTTAGATGGCGTTTACCAACATGTACCGTCAAAATATCCTTTGCTGGTTTTAATAACCTTAGGGCTACCACTGTTTCTTTTTCTGTTTTGTTTCTTTTGATGGGAATACCAAGGAGTTTGACACCTTTGCCTTTGGCTAAACGCGGCAACTCTGACAGGGGCACGATGCCTAAATAGCCGGCGGTGGTAGCCACCGCATAATGTTCTGTTTCCAGATCAGTAATCAGCAGTGGCGGCAGTATTTTAGCGCCTTGGGGCAAATTCAAGATCCTTTTCCCGGCCTTACTTTTGGCGTACATGTCCTCTAATTTGATAACGAAGCCATAGCCAGCATTAGAAGCTAATAAATAAAAAGCGTCAGGTTCACCTAATAAAACATGCACAAAGCTGATGCCATTAGGCGGCGTAAAGCGGCCGGCCAAGGGTTCACCTTGTCCTCGCGCCGTAGGCAGCGTATGGGCCGGCGCGGAGTAAAAGCGGCCGCTGGCGTCGATAAAGACAACTTGTTGATTGCTACGCCCTCGATAAACATCGGCAAATTCGTCGCCAGCCTTATAATTTAGCGTGGTTGGATCAACCTCATGGCCTTTGGTCGCTCGTACCCAGCCTTTGGCCGATAAAATGACGGTAATCGGATCCGATGAAATTAATGCGGTATCATCAAAGGCTTGCGCTTGTTCGCGTTCCACAATGGGAGAACGGCGTGGATTGCCGTATTTGTTGACATCCGCCCTAATTTCTTTAATAATCAATTTGTTAAGCTTGTTTTCAGCGTTTAATGTCTCCTCTAAAGCATCGCGCTCTTTGGAAAGTTCTTCTTGCTCGCCCCGAATTTTTATTTCTTCCAGTTTGGCGAGTTGGCGCAAACGGAGTTCTAAAATCGCGTCGGCTTGTGCTTCGCTGAGTCCAAACTTATTCATCAGCACCGGTTTGGGCTTGTCTTGTTCGCGGATAATGGCGATTATTTCATCTATATTTAAATAGGCGATAAGCAAGCCTTCGAGAAGGTGCAAACGGTTGCGGATTTTATCAAGGCGATATTGTAAGCGGCGGCGCACGGTTTGGTGGCGATATTCCAGCCATTCTGAGAGAAGCGTTTTGAGGTTTTTGACTTGAGGACGGCCATCAAGCCCAATCATATTGAGATTGACGCGATAACTGCGCTCCAAGTCGGTGGTAGCAAATAAGTGCGTCATCACGCTGTCAATATTGACGCGATTAGAGCGCGGCACTATCACCAAACGCACCGGATTTTCATGGTCAGATTCGTCGCGCACATCCTCTATCATGGGCAATTTTTTGGCCGTCATTTGCGCCGCGATTTGGACGATGATTTTACTGCCCGAAGTTTGATGAGGTAGCGCAGTGATTATAATATCGCCGTTTTCACGGAGATAGGTGGCCCGCATCCGAATGGAGCCGTTGCCGGTTTCGTATATTTTTAATAATTCAGCGGCCGGCGTGATGATTTCGGCCTCGGTGGGATAATCGGGGCCGGGTAAATAGGCACGTAAGTCGGCGATGCCGACATTCGGGTGTTTTAGCAGGTAAATACAGGCCTCGGCCACTTCGCACAGATTGTGCGGTGGAATATCGGTTGCCATGCCGACGGCAATACCCATCGTGCCGTTGAGCAGAACATTTGGCAAACGGGCCGGTAATAAGGTTGGCTCTTCTAACGTGTTATCAAAATTGGGTTGCCAGTCTACCGTGCCTTGTCCTAATTCGCTCAAGAGTACGTCGGTATAGGCGGCTAAACGCGCTTCGGTATAACGCATGGCGGCAAAGGATTTTGGGTCATCCATTGAACCCCAATTGCCTTGTCCATCTACCAGTGGATAGCGAAAGGAAAAAGGTTGCGCCATCAATACCATTGCTTCGTAGCATGCCATGTCGCCGTGTGGGTGGAAACGCCCAAGTGTGTCGCCCACGGTGCGGGCCGATTTTTTGTGTTTACTGTCGGCTTTAAGCCCTAAATCTGACATGGAGTAGATAATGCGCCGCTGTACTGGTTTTAAACCGTCGCCGAGGTGGGGTAGGGCGCGATCTAAAATGACGTACATGGCGTAGTCGAGATAGGCTTGTTCGGTGAATTGGTGTAGGGGTTGGCGTTCTATTTCTTCGAGGACAAGGTCGGTTTTCATAAATAAACGATTGATTTATAAAGGAAATTTAATTAACTATGAGCAAGAAAGGGGCGTATTATTAAAGCCAGGGGCGATGCCCCTGGAAAGTCGTATTATTATTAAAGCCAGGGGCGATGCCCCTGGCTATATTAATGTCGCCCCGTTGGGGCTTTCTTGGGGCGTTGCCTCTTTTTATTTATTTTAATCTCGTACCAAAAGGGCTTCCTTGTTAACTCTATTAGCCCCTTCGGTATGTATTATTAAAGCCAGTGTAACTACCTGGAAAGTTATTGAGATTGAAGCAGTCTCAAGTCATCAGCCGTAATCTGTTTGGACAGTTCGTCGCCATATTCCTTGTATTGGTCAATGTATTTAGCTTTATCCAGTCCATATTCCTTTTTTGTCAGCGCTTTGTCAATCCGTTTGAACTTTATTTTCGACTCGTGTCCCAATATTTGCGGGTATATCGACACATGGATGGCGGCGAGTACTTGATCCACAAGAGATTCTTCTCTCGCTTGAGATAAATAGAGAATCCCTTGTCTAATGAGACCGAAGTTTTTGGCCTTGTTGTATGGAATATATTGTTCGAGGTTTCCCGCGCCTAGTGAAAGAATATAAACTTCTTCATCTCTTGTCCACTCATTTGCCATAATTTCCGTCAGCACATAGCCCAAAGTGTTGTTGTTGGCACCTTGGCCTCCGTCCTGAAAGACGGCACCTTTCTCGTTTGCACCGCCAGCTACCGGATCGTAGCGGCATTCTTCATAATCGCTCTGAGAGCCTGGTTTGTAATGACACCATTTATAATAATCGACGTTGATTTTGCCGAAGTAATGCACGGCCGAAAGCGCTGACCATGAAATCACGTCCACAAGTTGATATTTCTCATGCTCCACAAACCATGATTTAATGAAATGGGTTCTCTGGGAGCAGAGATTGAAGGCGGTAGCCATAAATCGGGTATTGAGATCAGAAAGTTTGATTTTGCCGAGTGGGATTTTATTTCCATGCTCATCGAGATTTTCTGTCTCAGTTTCGGCTATCTCATTTATGAAAGGATCGCGATCATATTTACTGCGAAGCCAGTTCATTGGATTGAACCAAGTCCGTGGCGTAAAGAGTTCTTCGCCCTTGTCAAGATACAGGCTGGCAATTTTTGCGGCCGGCACGCCGGCGGCAATACCGCCGCCGATTATCGCGCCGGTGGAGGTACCGGTAATCAAATCAAAGCAATCACATAGCGGCTTATCCAATTGTTTTTCCAAGTTGGCAATAACAGTGGATGGTATGACTCCTCGAATGCCGCCACCGTCGATTTGCAGGATTTTTTTCATCGCGAGTAGTCCTCGAAGGAATGTCAATGCTTTTCCATAAGCACCCTTCAGCCAACGGCTAAAGCCGTTGTCTAAAAGCTTAAGTACGTGTCAGGGCACTGCAAGACGGTTAGTAGGCTTTAGCCTACTTGAGCTGTTAGCCTCAGAATTTATTCTGAGGCTTATCTTACTGCAAGACGGTTAGTAGGCTTTAGCCTACTTTAGCTGTTAGCCTCAGAATTTATTCTGAGGCTTATCCTACTTTGAAAATAATTATCTGAAAATATAGAGTACTTTGTCAATGTTCTATTGACGGGTAACAGGAGTCGCCAGTTTGAACTTGGCACTGCCAAACATGCCAAACTAAAAGTTTTTTGAAGCAAAAACTGGAGCAACGCTTGGACTCCTGCCAAACGTTAGTTTGGACGACTGTCAAACTTGGACTCTTGGCAGCCATTTTAGTTTATCCAAAATAACCAGCGCAACATTGACAAATGCTAATAGCGCAAGAATAAATAAGGTACCTATAAAGAGAATAGCTAGAATGCCAAAATAATATTTGACTGTCCATTCAAACGCAACTATGAGTCGCTGGCTGAGTGGAATTTTTCTGTTAGCCACGCGCACTTCTTTGAGCGTAAACTTGACCGTGCAAAATTCTTTTTCTTGGTCATATTCGCCCAGTTTTACGCCTAACGCTTGGATTTTATTCTCGATATCGAGAATCTGGTTTTCGAGTCTAATGAGTTCTTCGATGCTGCCTCCTTGCCCTTTGAGCAACGATAGTGCTTCACGCGCTTTTTCTAATGAAAGTCGTTTGGCCTTTAATTCCTTGTATTCGTTGGTTTTATCCGTTTTGTCAATTTGAATGAAAGTGAGTTTGCCGATAGATTTTGCCTCGGCAATCATCGCGTCAAAGTTGTCGGGGATTACGCCCATCGCTAGGTTTAAAGCGCGTTGTGCGGTTAGCCCAGAACTTTGCTCAAATTGTATGAGGGCTTCGTATTTTTTTATCAGAGCGCGTAATTTTTTATCGTCGCCATCAAAGTCAGTCGTTTTTGATTTGAGAGTGCCAATCTTTTCGTATTTTTGGTCAACGTCAATTGTCCCTTGAGGGCCAAATTTGCGTTTGGCACTGGCGTAATTTTTGGGTTCATAGCTAACTCGCCAACTGCTGCCGCTGTCGGGCTGGATGAGAGGACTTGTCGCGCCATCAGGATAGGCGATATAGCCATAAATAAGGCGTAGAATAAATAGCCCGATAAATCCTAAAACGAGGTAAAACTGGCCTTTGATAAGTTTGCGTTTCATAAAATGACTCTTTGACGTCCAAATTAAAATTTGGACGGATGATGTCCAAATTAAAATTTGGACTCCTGATTTTATATAACAAATAAAACTCTTAATTCGCTTCTATAATGCATTTTTATCTTTATAAAAGTTATTTTTAATTTACGAAAGTTGCTATATTGCCTAAACTATTCACTGAATCGTTAAATCAAAATCAATTCATCAAAAAGTCAGTCAGTCGATAAAAAATATCAATAACGCCTGACAGACCTGTTTGATTGAGAACAGTCATTGAATCGTCACCTACTTATCACTATATTATTTATCAAGCGACAGTGATGTCGTCAAGTAACTGGGTAGTGATAAAAGTGACTAAAGAGGATAAAAAATGTGGATGAAACAAACGATTTCAGAGCAACGTAAGCTCTTGACGACTTGGTTTGAACCGGCCATGCTTAATTTATCTAAAATCTGTGTGGTTGTTTGGCCGGATTTAGATAGCTTGGACGAAATCTTAAGTAGACATTTCGCCTCCATTCCACATTGTCATTTGGTTTATGCTGTCGATAAGTTTGGCAAACAGATCAGTTCTAACATTAGTGCCAACGGTATTGATACCACTTATCGCGATCAAGATTTATCGAGAAGGCCTTACTGTGTAAGCTTATATCCTAAGCGGCATTTTATGCTGTCGTCTGTGTATATCAGTCAAAACACCGGCTGCCCTTGTCTCAGTGCAGTGCAGCCTGTGATTGACGAGCGGCAAAATTTTTTTGGTTTTGTGGTGGCCGATTTTGATATTCGTCGTCTGCCTTTATCCGTAAAGCCTCCTAAAGCGACCCCCTTCCCGCAACAACACCATTACAAAACACCTCATAAGTCGTCACAACCGCGACGTGTCACCAATCTCCTTGATAAGTACCTAAGTGACATTCAGGGAATCTTAAACAAACTTATCAGTGAGCATGGTGTGTTTCACTGCACATTGCACTATTCTAGTGCCACGGCTCAGTTGTGGCAAATGGATGATCCGTATCAATATTGCCTTTATGACGTAGAACAATTGCTTGATCCCGATATGTATCAGATTTATCCTCGCCTTCCTTATTCCGACAAGGCGAAGGTGTCGTGCAGAGAAGTCCAACTGGTACTGGAACACTTTCGCATCTTGCGATTGGCTGATGCTTTTGATGGCTCTCAATATATGTCCGTTCCAGACTTCTTGAACAAGGACTTATCTTATTGGTTTGAACAAGCGGCGATGAATGTGAATTTGCGCCTTCATCGGAAAAATGGGAAAGAGCAATTATCGGTGAGCGACTGTTTCAAAAATCAGTTGAGAATGAGCGAAACCTACCGTATTGCTGAATCTTGGCATGATTCTTCCAAACCTTCAGGTTTGGACGGAAATTTGAAGGTTTGGACTAAAACTTGACTGTTTTGATTCCAACTCCTCAAAACAGGAATGTTTGGAGTCCAATTTGACGGAAATTATTCCAAACCTGAATCTTCCAAACCTGAAGGTTTGGACTCCAACTTGAAGGTTTGGACGGAGAATCATAAAAAAATCAATGACTTATAAAAACGTATTGATTGAAAGTTATTTTATAAGGTTGACATCTTTGTTCATTTTTCATTTTTCATTTTTCATTTTCATTCGTCTGTTTGCAATTCTATCGTGTGTTGGCTGAGCCAGTTGTTGATACCGGTGATATCTTCGACGCTGATTAAGCCCGCGGCTTGCTTTAGCCGCAAAGTATTGAGCAGGTAATCGTAGCGAGCACTTGAATAATTGCGTCGGGCACGCAGCAAATCACGTTCGGCATTGACAACATCAACCGATGTCCGTGTCCCTAATTCAAAACCCGTTTGTACGGCCTTTGAGGCCGTTTCTGTCGATCTCAACGCCTGTTTAAGGGCTTTCACTCGACTAATACTGGACAGTAAATTCAAAAACGCTTGGCGGGCTTGCAATTGGGTGGCGCGGCGTTGTTGTTCTAACCTCTGAAGTGCTTGGGTTTTGCGTAATTGGGCCTCTCTAATGCGTGAACGGATTGCGCCTCCTTCATAGAGAGAGTAACTTAATTGTATGCCCACGCTGTTACTCGTTGTCAAAGTGCCGGGGGGATTTTCATCACCTCTGAGTACATCGCCGTAGCTGTGTCTGCCTACCAAATCAACGGTGGGCCATTTGGCGGCGCGTTGTTTTTCAATTTCCTGACGGGCCGTTTCTATCGCATGTTGCGCTGCCAGCACTTGTGGATTTTGTTCAAGCGCAATTTCCGTCCAAGCGTCAATATCTGTTGGATCTGGGCCAAGTAAAGGCGCGTCATCATTTAAAGCTGCCAACATTCCATGATAGGTTCCAGTCATTTCGCGCAACGCTTCGTGGGCATTATCGAGTTCATTTTGGGCTTGAATTTCATCGGCTACTGCCAAATCATAACCGGCTTGGGCTTCTTGGACATCGGTAATGGGGATCAGTCCGACTTTAAAACGTTCCAGCGCGTCATCTAACTGCCGTTTAAAGGCTTTTTGGGCACGACGCGCAAATTTCAGATTGTCATTGGCGGAGAGTACCGCAAAATAACGGCTTGCTATTCGCTCCATTAACGCTTGTTTGGCACTTTCATAAGTCGCTTCTGTCTGTCTAATTTGGCTGTCAACTTGTTCTAGTTGAATTCTAAGATCGCGTCGATACAGCGCATAATTGAGGGAGACATTATAGCTGGCGGTGGTATTTTCCATGTCATTGCCAAACATCCAGTCTTCAGTGCGCCAATTTTCGGTTGCGTCAGCGCCCACCGTCACTTGCGGCAATAATGGCGCACGGGCTTGTGACTTTTTTTCCAACGTGACAAGGCGATCATAATTGGTAATTTTCAGTTGGGGATCGTTTTGTAGTGCCAACTGATAAAGTTCTAATAGGGTTTCTGCTTGGATTTGACTACTAAAGCAACCTATCAGTAATAAAAAGCTTAGGCGTTTATACATAATAATTATATAGACTATTTTTGATGCGCGAATTTTGCAAGGCGCGAATTTTTTCACGCGACTAATGAAAAATGAAAAATGAAAAATGAAAAATGTATTCCAAGCAAAAGTTTTTCGGAGAAAATCTTTTGCATGGAAATGAAATTTGATTATATTAATAGAGTTGTTGCTAAATAAAAAGTTTATAACGCAACAACTCTAATGATTTAACGTGAACCCGGAATATGACAAATTTCAAATTCTCAAGGTTCACGCACATCCAGTAACAGAGGTTTTATAAGAAAATTCCCGGTTGGCACCTTCCCTAATTTTTCAGATAAATAGGATTGACGCCTTGACAAATTAAATTGTCTTTGTATTCAGTCGCTTATAAATGCTTATAAATATTACCCCCACTTGCTCGGCTCGCACCCGTTCCCACTGGCAAGGATCGCTAAGGCTCGGCTAAAAAATAACTTCCGCCAGTCTAAAAGCTAAAGTACGTATCAGGGCACTGTACCTATTTTGGGGAAATTAATTTTTCTTCGATCCTAAGCATTCCTCGCTCTGCCAAACTAAAGTTTGGACTCCTGCCGACCGATCGTTTGGATGAATTTAAGGGCACTGCCAAACTAAAAACGACGCTAAAGTTTCGCTCCGCGAAACTTTAGCGTCGTTTGGACTCCTGACTAATTACCAATTACCCGTTACCCATTACCAAGTTTTATCACAAGAAAAAACGATCCTGCTCTGGTGCGCCCACCAAGGGCGGCAACGAGGTTTCAAACAAAACTTCTGTGTTAAATTCTTCTTCAGTGATACGGTTAATTAATTGCGCTTGCATCACCGGCTCTTCTCCGACAATCGCAAATAAACAACCGCCCTCATTCAGTTGCGAAAGAAAGTGTGATTCCAACACAGGGACTGAGCCGGTAAGTACAATGACATCATAGCGGGTGTACATATTCCAGCCATTGATCGCATCGCCCGTTTCACAAGAAACATTATGGATATTCAATGCTACCAGCTTTTTTTCGGCCTCAGATGCAAACGCGTCAAAAATATCCACACTATCAACATGTTTAGCGGATTTGGCTAACAAAGCCGTCAAATAGCCACTGCCCGTCCCAATTTCCAGCACGGTATCTTTGGGAGTGAGCATCAATGCTTGCAACAAGCGCCCTTCGACATTGGGAAACATCATCACTTGATCGTGTGCCAACGGAATATTGATGTCAGCAAAGGCCAAATTACGATAAGCCATTGGGACAAAGTTCTCTCTGGGCACCTCATACATTAAATCCAATACCCGCTGATCAAGGACTTCCCAAGGACGAATTTGCTGCTCAATCATGTTAAAGCGGGCTTGTTCAACATTCAATTGGTACATGGTAAACTCATTCAGGTGTGAGTGGACTTGTAAATGGACGCGGCATTAGATCGCAATTCTGTTGTTAAGTATTAACATCTATTAACAAATGTTACACCATCAGAACACGGGAACGATCAACCCATTATCCCTCGCTATAGCGATGGGTTGCTTTGCATGAACCCATTTTTTTTACGTGGAAGGCTAACCACTCTCAATCCTTATAAAAGATACTTGACATTTTTATTAATGTAAAGTTTTTTTTAGTGAAGTTAGACTTGGCACCGTTACAAACTGCGGTTTTGTCATTTAGTATATATCAGTTTTCAGTTTTGAATGAATTACCAATTACCAATTACTAATTACCAATTACCAACCGATTAAAACTGTTGCAATGTCGGAACAAAATAAGTAATATGCTCGCCACTTCAGATTCGTTTTAAGTGACAGACATTACCGATATACAAGGTAATAACAAAGGTGATAGATGGTTTATCACCCTAGGGAGCTTACCCCTTAAACATAACCAAAGCTGATTTTTGTGGTTTTGGCGTTTTTAAGTAAGAGACATTGTTAATGTTAATTGTTAATTGTTAATTGTTAATATTAATCTCGCCCCAAGCCTGGGGCGGGGCTTGCCTGGGGCGGTGCCCCAGGCTATATTAATTTCGCCCCGTTGGGGCTTTCCTAGGGCAACGCCCTTGGATCATTTTTCATTTTTCATTGATAACCGACACCTAAAAAAGCCCCAAGGCTATGAAGTTTTGGGGCTTTTTCTCGTTTATTATTCGCAAGTCTAAACCTAAAGGTTTGGACGGAAAGTCTAAACCTAAAGGTTTGGACTCCAACCTGCCTCACTTTTTCGTCCAAAGCGAGCGCCGCGGACGACGCTTTAAGAACAGCTAGGGGTGCCCACACGGGCTGAGAATATACCCTTTGAACCTGATCCGGTCAGCACTGGCGTAGGAAAGCATGTCTCTTCAACTTGTTTCTCTTGCGCTGGGTGTTTATTTATTATTAATAGAACTCAATAAGGTGGTAATAACCATGAGCGCAAGGCCTCAACCTATTTTAAGCCAAACGGCTCAACTCGATCCGATTTCAACTCGGCCCTTTCCTAACTCCAAAAAAGTTTATCTCACCGGCTCTCGCCCCGATATTCGTGTCCCGATGCGGGAAATTACGTTATCTGATACCGTGTTAGAAAACGGGGTACACGAACTCAATCCACCCGTCATGGTGTACGACTCGTCGGGGCTGTACACTGATCCCAATGTGACTATTGATGTGCGTCAAGGATTGCCAAACATGCGGACGGCATGGATAGAAGAACGCGGCGATACGGAAATTTTGCCCACCGTCACTTCCCACTACGGGCAAAGCCGCCAAGCGGATATCAATTTGAAAGTATTACGTTTTACCGCTCAAAGCCCACCGCGCCGTGCTAAGGTGGGCCATAACGTGACACAAATGCATTATGCCCGTTGCGGCATTATTACTCCCGAAATGGAATTTATCGCTATCCGCGAAAATCAGCGCCTACAAGAGGTGTGTGATTCACAGTTATTGGCTCAACATCCGGGCGAGTCGTTTGGTGCCGCCATTCCTAAAGTGATTACGCCAGAATTTGTCCGCGATGAAGTGGCGCGTGGACGCGCCATCATTCCAGCCAATATCAATCATCCCGAATTAGAGCCTGTGATTATCGGGCGCAATTTCTTAGTAAAAATCAATGCCAATATCGGCAACTCTGCCACCACCTCTTCAATTGAAGAAGAAGTGGAAAAAATGGTCTGGGCCATTCGCTGGGGCGGTGATACCGTGATGGATTTATCCACAGGTAAAAATATCCATGAAACTCGTGAATGGATTATACGAAATTCGCCGGTTCCGATTGGCACGGTGCCGATTTATCAAGCCTTAGAAAAAATTGAAGGCAAAGCCGAAGAATTGACGTGGGAATTATTCCGCGACACGCTAATTGAGCAAGCCGAACAAGGCGTGGATTATTTTACCATTCACGCTGGCATGCGCTTAGCTCACATTCCGCTCACGGCCAAGCGGCTCACCGGTATTGTCTCACGCGGCGGCTCTATCATGGCTAAATGGTGTTTAGCCCACCATCAAGAAAGTTTTCTTTATAGCCATTTTGAAGAAATCTGTGAAATCATGAAGGCTTACGACGTTTCCTTTTCGTTAGGCGACGGGCTGCGCCCCGGTGCCATTGCCGATGCTAACGACGAGGCCCAATTTGCCGAATTAGAAACATTGGGCGAATTGACCAAAATCGCGTGGAAGCACGAAGTACAAACTATGATAGAAGGCCCAGGCCATGTACCTATGCCGCTTATACGGGAAAACATGGATAAACAACTCAAAGAATGCCAAGAAGCGCCTTTTTACACTTTGGGGCCACTTATCACGGATATTTCGCCCGGCTATGATCACATTAGCTCTAGCATTGGCGCGGCGATGATAGGTTGGTATGGCTGCGCCATGCTGTGCTACGTTACGCCCAAAGAACATTTAGGCTTGCCCAACAAACATGATGTGCGCGAAGGCATTATCGCTTACAAAATCGCCGCCCACGCGGCCGACTTAGCTAAAGGCTTTCCGGGCGCACAATTTCGTGACAACGCGATTTCTAAAGCACGCTTTGATTTTCGCTGGGAAGATCAGTTTAACTTAGGCTTAGATCCAATTCGCGCCCAAGAATTCCATGACGAAACTTTGCCCAAGCAATCGGCCAAGCAGGCCCACTTTTGCTCCATGTGCGGCCCCCACTTCTGCGCTATGAAAATCACTCAAGATGTCCGCGATTATGCTCAACAAAAGGGTATCGGTGATATTAATGCTGCCATAGAAACTGGGCTAAAAGAAAAAGCCGAACTGTTCAAAAACCAAGGTGGCCGGATTTGATAATTGTAGTACAGCGAATTACGCGAGTACAGCGAATGACGCGAGTACAGCGAATTACGCGGATAAACGAATTACTTACGCAAGTACAGCGAATTACGCGGATAAACGAATTACGCGAGTACAGCGAATTACGCACGCGAGTACAGCGAATTACGCGGATAAACGAATTATGTTTACGCGGTTTGATTCCCTCTTGAGAGGGATAGGGGTGTAAAAGTATAACCTTATTGGGGGCCATACTTTCATTTGACAACATTCAAAGTATTTTATGGCCCTCAAACCAAATTATTCCAAATAAACACCTAAAAATAATGAGAATAGTACAACTCCTTTCCGAACAGAAAGTCAGCGACGCTAACTAGACGGATTTTTTCTTGAATATCAACAGAAACATATCCGCTCCAAAGAATTGTTGGATGCCGTCTGACGACAACAAGGACAGTCACGATTATCGGCATTATTCCAAACCATTGCCGCTCGCCTGAAGCTAACATGCGGCCAAGATGAAGCTTGGGGCCATGTTTTAATTTGACAACATTCAAAATATTTTATGGCCCTCAAACGAAATGAGTACAGCGAATTACGCACGCGAGTACAACGAATTACGCGGATAAACGAATTACTTACTTACGCGAGTACAGCGAAATTACTTACGCGAGTACAGCGAATTACGCACGCGAGTACAGCGAATTACGCGGATAAACGAATTACGCGAGTACAGCGAATTACGCAAGTACAGCGAATTACGCGGATAAACGAATTACGCAAGTACAGCGAATTACGCGGATAAACGAATTATTGTACTTACCCTTATTCTTTGTACTTACCATAATTAGCTACGCTTACTTCGTTTATCCTCGCTTGTGTAGTTGTACTTCAATTCGCTTATCCGCGTAATTGGCGTTCCGCCACTACGTTTCGTTGTACTCAATTCGCTTATCCGCGTAATTCGTTGTACTCACGTCGTTGTACTCACGTAATTCGTTTATCCGCGTAATTCGTTGTACTCAATTCGCTTATCCGCGTAATTCGTTGTTCGTTGTACTCACGTAATTCGTTTATCCGCGTAATTCGTTGTACTCAATTCGCTTATCCGCGTAATTCGTTGTACTCACGTAATTCGCTTATCCGCGTAATTAGATGTACTTAAATTCGTTTATCCGCGTAATTGGTTGTACTCACGTAATTCGCTTATCCGCGTAATTCGTTGTACTCAATTCGCTTATCCGCGTAATTCGTTGTACTTAGCGTAATTAGTTGTACTTGCAACTAATCCTTGTAATTCGTATTGCTAAAGTTATAGAATACCGCTCCGTTATAAATCCGGATAAAATCAAATGCGCTTTTTAAATCCTCACGGTGCCAAACGCCGCCTATTCCGTTTGGTGCTATTAGTCGGCCTCAGTCTGTTATCGGCCTGTAATTCTAACAAAACGGCATCGCATCGTGATCCGGGTGGCATCACATCCGATACGGTTCAGGCGCAGTCGGGACAACCTCCGCCTCCGCCTCCGCCAGTTAGCCCGGTCGTCGTTCCAAGTCCGCACGGCAATCAGATATTATCGTCATATTCTGGCAGTTACGCGCTATTGATTGGCGAGAGTGATTACACCGAATGGCCCAGTTTGGAGAGTATTCCGGGCGAGTTGCAACAAGTGCAAACGCTTTTGACTTCCAAAGGCTTTCACGTTGAAAAGTCCCTGAATCTGAATGCCAAACAATTACGCGCTCGCTTTGAGAAGTTTATCAACGATTATGGTTTTGACAAAAACAATCGCCTGTTGTTTTTCTATTCGGGGCATGGGTATACGCGCAATAATAAAGGCTATATTGTCCCGACGGATGCGCCGAATCCGCAACTCAATGAGAAAAGCGAGAAAGGCTTTTTAAAAAAAGCGGTGGGTATGAATCAGATTCTCACTTGGGCGCGGCGGATGGAGGCGAAACATGCGTTGTTTTTATTTGATAGCTGTTTTTCGGGCACGGTGTTTAAGGCCAAAAGTTTGCCGAAGATGCCACGCCAGATTAGCCAAATGGCTAAGTTGCCAGTACGCCAATTTATCACCGCTGGCAGTGCTGATGAAGAGGTGCCGGCTAAAAGTGTGTTTACGCCAGCCTTTATTGATGCGTTACAGTATCGGTTGGGCGATTTATATAAGGATGGTTATGTAACCGGAGAAGAATTGGGGCTGTATTTAAAAAATAAGGTGCATGAGCATTCTGAGCAAACGCCACAATATGGGAAAATCCGCGATTATGATCTGTCACGCGGCGATTTTGTGTTTGCGGTAGGCAGTGGCACTCAACTGGCTACGGCTTCGTCACCAACAGTGCCGCCACACGTACCGGTTTCACCCGCGCCACCAGCAGTACCGCTCGTCAAGCCAGATCGCGATAGAGACGGCGTGGCCGATGAGGCGGATCAGTGTCCTCGTAATACCGCGGCCGAAATCGCAAAAGGCGTTTATAAACAAGGCCCTAAAACAGGCTGTCCATTAGATAGTGATCAGGATCAAGTGGCCGACTATCAAGACAGTTGCCCCTACAATCGGCCGGCCGAAGTTGCTCAAGGTGTTCAAACCAACGGTTGCCCAACCGATAGCGATAGAGATGGGGTAGCCAATTATCAAGATCGTTGCCCTCGCAATCGGCCGCGAGAAATCGCCCAAGGTGTTCAAGCCAACGGGTGTCCTTTAGATAGAGATCAAGACAGTGTGGCTGATTATCAAGACGCTTGTTTAGGTACTGCTGCCGGCGCGAAGGTTGATAGAACAGGTTGCCGCCAATCGGCCCCGACGTTGCTAGCCGCGATGCCGCCCAAAACCGTTTTCCGTGACACGTTGCGAGACGGAAGCAAGGGCCCAGAAATGGTCGTGATTCCGGCCGGCCGCTTTAAAATGGGTGACATTCAAGGCGGTGGCGATTCAGATGAAAAACCAGTACATTGGGTGTCGGTGAACAAGTTTGCGCTTGGCAAATATGAAATTACCAAGGGCGAGTTTCGGCGGTTTGTGAAGGCCACCGGCTATAAAACAGACGCTGAAAAAGGAGACGGTTGTTATACCTACAAGGAGGGTTCTTGGGGAAAGGTGAAGGATGCCAACTGGCGTAATCTTGGCTTTTCTCAATCGAATATTCATCCGGTTGCGTGTATCAGTTGGCATGATGCCACCGCTTATGCCCAATGGTTAAGCCAACAAACAGGTAAAAAGTATCGCTTGCCCACCGAGGCGCAATGGGAATACGCCGCTCGCGCTGGCACAACCACGTCACGCTATTGGGGAAATAACCCTGATGATGCTTGTCGTTATGCCAATGTCTATGACAAAACCTCAAAAAACAAAATTACTCTTCCTTGGACACCTCATAATTGCAGCGATGGCTATGTCTATACCTCCCCAGTGGGCCGTTTTAAGCCTAATGCCTTCGGTTTGTTTGACATGATTGGAAACCTTTGGGAATGGACTTGTTCTGAATATCAGGACAAATACACCGGCACAGAACAACGTTGTGTCAAGAATGCTGGCCGCTTTGCCGTGCGCGGGGCCTCGTGGGGCATCACTGCGAGGTGGGCGCGGTCGGCGAACCGCAGCAGGGGCGCGCCGGCTAGCCGCGGCGACGACGGCGGTGGGCGGCTCGCTAGGATGCCGTAACCCTCTTCACTTTTCCCTTTTACCCTTTTCCTTTTTTACCGCGCGAAAGCGCGGCCGCGATTTTTTTTGATATAACCCTTATTATAAAATGGTTATTATTTGGCCCTTATTTATTCAGGCCAAGCCTTGATGCGGAAAAGAGAAAATGGGAACAGCGAATTACGCGGATAAACGAATTACTTACTTACGCGAGTACAGCGAATTACGCGGATAAACGAATTAAAAGCAATAACTACAAGGATTAGCTACGCTGAACTTCGTTATAAAAACGTGCTCATCGAGTACTAACTACTTGAAATTAATTCGTTTATCCGCGTAATTCGTTGTACTTAGCGTGCGTAATTCGTTGTACTTATCGTAATTAGATGTACTTAAATTCGCTTATCCGCGTAATTCGTTGTACTTAGCGTAATTAGATGTCCTTAAATTCGCTTATCCGCGTAATTCGTTGTACTCAGCGTAATTCGATGTACTCAATTCGCTTATCCATGGAGTCCAAAGCTTCAGCTTTGGATTCCATGTTACCAGTCCATATCTTTTTCGTAACCAAGATCAATGAGTACTTGCCCGGCGATTTCTTTGAAATAATCTTTGTCCGCTTCTGAAAAATGCGACTTCCATGTTTTTGAGTTGCCTCGGCCGGGGAGTACGGCGGAGCTTTGTTGTATTCCTAAAGCACATTTGATGGCGCGTACCCAGCGTTGCTTATCCACTGGAATAGGTTCAATGGGGCGATTATTTCGTGTTAATCCGAGTGAATGGCCTAACGATGTTACGGTCTTTGTCATTTCATTTCGTAAGGATTCAAAATAGACTAACTTGTCTTGTCCTAATTGGTTGCGCCATTCGGTAACGTGATCGGCCCAATATTTGACAACGGTTCGAGGGCCGCTTCTGAGTGGTGAGCGCAGGTAAGTGCTAAAATCGCGTGTTCCTTGGTCAAATTTTATTCTAAAATAAAAATAGGAGACGAGTACGTCACGTCCATCACGTACTACATAGATGTGATCTGATTCTTCAAATAGATGGTGGAATAATTCTTTTTGTGCCGGTTCTTTGATTATCCTGATATCCGTCGTTAGATGTGTCTTAATAAATGGACGGCTTTTGGCATTTTGTAGGCTTTGAATGAAGGAGGAGAGTTTTTTGGTTGGCAATACCCAGTATAGGCGGCGTGTTTTTTGGAAAGGGTTTTGTTTAAGATAGGTTTCTTGAAAGTAATTGCGTAAGCTATCCATACACAAATGAGTGCCAGAACGCTCATGTGTGATGATCATAATGGGTTTTTGAGACAGGTTTAATTTCATTGACATAAGGCCTCCGAACGGAGCGAGATCGCTAATTAAGCCAAGGCGAACACTAGAGATAGCCCCTACAGCGCATGGTTTGGTACGCTGCCATTAAGTTAAGCAACAAAACACCTACAAAAAGTATGAATAATGAAGCGCGATAGAGGGCCATAACTTAATTTGAAAACATCCACGTCGGCAAAAGTTTCGCGGAGCGAAACTTTTGCCGACGTAAGTACTTTATGGCCCTCAAAATCGATAGTCCAAAAACCTGAAAAAAACTAGGTCAATAACAGGGCCAGCGTATCACTACTCTGCCAAGCCCGCGGCGGCTGCCAAAGTTTGGAGGACTGCCAAACTAAAGTTTGGACTCCGGGTGAGTCCCAAAAAGTTGTTGAATTTCTTCTTCAATATCGGAACAGACTTCTTTGCCGGCGACTTCGCCTAGTTTTCGGTAGGATTCAAATTGATCCTCGTTGAAAAACTGGTTGGCCGTGGTTTCGTCAGGAAAACTGGGGCTAGAGCGCCGATAGGCTAACAAGTCTTCCGGTTCTTTGCCTGTCATCGTCGTCTTGATATAAAACAATACCCCATTTTTGTCATTGGGATAGTATATGGTTCCCTTGACGCAGTGCGTTTCGGTGTATCTTTCTTGGTTTGGACGCAACTGTGTCATGTCGAGTTCGATATTGATTCCCAAGTCAATGCGAGCCTTGCGTTGCAGATTGGCTAAATCCTTCATTGTATAATGAGGATCGGAAGCCGCGTCTGAGATGATAATCACTCGGCAACGACGTTTGAGTAGTGGATAAACGCCGAGGTTTTCATGATGCCCACCGTCAGACAGGTTGAGCAGTGAATCTTGTTCTCGGTTGAAGCGTAAAAATTCCTTCAAAAAATAATAAGGCCATAAGGGCATCTTCACCGTGTATTTGGGGTTCGGGTTCGGCATCCAAACGTTTAAGCGGATGTTGAATAGGATCATGTATAAAGCCATGAGAGGATTGGTATGAGTGCCCATGGCGGGACTTGCCGCGCCACCAGAAATCGCCATAGCGGCCGACAAATCCGTTTGACCGTTTTTATAGCTTTCCGTGCAACGATAGCCGGTGGTTTCGGCACCACAGTATAACTTTGAGAACATAAAAAAGTCGGCTCCGCGCCCACTTAAATGGCGATTTTTAGAACCCTGGAGATTCAAGGTAGCATTAATCAAGTGATAAGGGCCATTGTGATGCTTATGGAGGTTTTTCAGTTTCAGGCCGCCATTAGGCTTTATCTTTCCATTTTCCCGTTTGATCAGATAGGTTTTTCTGAGGCTATCACGGTAGAACGCATGCAGGGAAATACGATTGATGTTGACGAACAAACTGATTGCCAGCAATATGACACAAGCAAAAATCGGTGTGGGTATAAAGTCAAATATCGGTGTTTTAATCAGTTCCGGTAAAAAAGCAGACACCGGCTCTCTCAAAACATCAAATTCCCACAAAAAGCGTAAAAAATGTGCAAAAACGATGGGAATCAGCGCAATTAAGGCGAAGGACATCATCATATTCAGGACTGTTTTCAGAAACTTATTGGCCGTTTTCAAACGTCCCAAGATAAAAAACAAAAAAGCGGCCAGTAAGGTGTAATTTAGCCAGTCAAAGAGAAGCTCGTCCACCGTACCATTTTTATCAAGGAACAAGTAATAGGTGGCGGCAATCAGCCCGGCAACTACAACCAGTGTTGCTGTTGTCGTCACCAGCAAGGCTTGTAGGCCACTTATTAGCGTGCCGTTCCAATTTCGTAATACGCTCAATATGCGTATTACCATCATCCCTAAGAAGGCAAAGAGTGCCAACAAAAACAGGTGTTTGAGAAGCTTCTTAAACTCTTGATGAGTCTTGTCTTGGGAAAAAGTGATTTTTTGGTATTCAGTCTCCGACTTGGTGATATCGGACTTTTTGATCTCCCTATAAGAACAGAGTTTGAGTTCAAATTGAAGATTCTTATTGGCGAGTTTTCCGGCGAGCGGCTTATTCGCCTTGACGAGTCCGAGTTCCTTGAGTTGAATCTTATCGTTAACGAGTTGATCGATGGTTTCAGCCTGAGCGAGTCGCTTCTTGGTTTCAGCATCCCCCTGGATGAGTTCCACAATCTGACGATCCCCTTTAGCGCAGGTGTATTGAGCGATTGGACTTTCGATCAGGTACAAGCCGTATGCGATTAGGAGAGCAAGGGCAACGGGTACGAGATTGATGAGTACCAGTCCAGATAAAAACGTGGCAATGAAGCGCCAAGTATCGAGACTAAACAAGCCTTTCTTACTGCCTAAATAGTCCTTGGCGGCACGCAGATAGCTGACTTCCCGACGTTCTTCGTAGCTATTGGTGGGCACAGACGGCTGCTGATACTTCACCTCTTTACGTTCATCCGACTCACTGTCACGCTGGAAACGAAAAGGAAATTGTTCTTTTTTGGCCGAAGAATCAGTTGAGGCTTTGGGATTGGTGAGCAGAGAACTTAGACATGAGCCGATATAGCCCCCGCCGGAGACGGTGGAGAGGTAATCGCAATAACGCAAAATACCTCTTTTATCAAGTGTTTGAAGTAGGCCTAAGTTGAAGGTAGCGGAACGGATGCCGCCGCCACTTAACGCGAGTCCGACTAAGCCAGCATCCGTACTGATTTTCAGATCAATAGGCGGTGGCTCTTCATTGGATGCGCTGTTCTCTGAGGCTTTTTGGTCGGTCAGTTGTTTTATTTCTTGGCGCACTCGCTGAGATTCACTCTCAATCGTGTCAAAGGCGAGGTTCATGTTGTCGCGCCGTTTTTTCACGTAGTCTAGTTCGGCTTGGTAGACTTCGGCAAAAGTGCGCGTGTAGTCTGGGTATTTGGTTAGCGTCGTCATAATTTAAGTTATCAGTTATCAGTTATCAGTCCACTCAAGCAAGGCGCAGTCTTTTTATAATTAAGCGCAGATTTCTCCACAAAATAAACGCAAAAGACGCAAAAGACGCAAGTTTGTTACTGTACACGCAAAATTTAACTACCGAAAAGCCCCAACGGGGCGACATTAATATAGCCTGGGGCAACGCCCTAGGAAATCCATTTTACGCAGACGGCCTGATTTGGGGGCCATAAAACGACGTGAATGTTTTCAAATCAAGTCATGGCCCACAAAATAAACGCAATGAATGTTTTCAAATCAAGTCATGGCCCACAAAATAAACGCAAAAGACGCAAAAGACGCAAGTTTGTTACTGTACACGCAAAATTTAACTACCCCACAAAATAAACGCAAAAGACGCAAAAGACGCAAGTTTGTTACTGTACACGCAAAATTTAACTACCGAAAAGCCCCAACGGGGCGACATTAATATAGCCTGGGCAACGCCCTAGGAAATCCATTTTACGCAGACGGCCTGATTTGGGGGCCATAAAACGATGTGAATGTTTTCAAATCAAGTCATGGCCCACAAAATAAACGCAAAATACGCAAAATACGCAAGTTTGTTACTGTACACGCAAAATTTAACTACCGAAAAGCCCCCAACGGGGCGACATTAATATAGCCTGGGGCAACGCCCTAGGAAATCCATTTTACGCTTTAGGCAAAGTCACGCCTTTTTGCCCTTGATATTTTCCACCGCGGTCTTTGTAGGACGTTTCACAAATTTCATCGGCCCCCAAAAACAGGACTTGGGCAACGCCTTCGTTGGCGTAGATTTTGGCCGGCAATGGGGTGGTGTTGGACAATTCTAGGGTAATGTGGCCTTCCCATTCTGGCTCAAGAGGAGTCACATTGGCGACAATCCCCATTCTTGCATAAGTGCTTTTGCCCGAAACAATCGCTAGAGTATCGCGTGGAATACGAAAATATTCGACAGTACGCGCTAAGGCAAAGGAATTAGGCGGGATAATACAGATATCAGATGCTACGTCAACAAAACTGGCGGCATCAAAATTTTTTGGATCAACAATTGTTGCATTGATGTTAGTAAAGATTTTAAATTCGTTGGCGCAGCGCACATCATAGCCATAGCTAGAAGTACCATAAGAAATCACCCGCCCGGTGGCGTTTTTCTTGATTTGGTGCGGTTCAAAGGGTTCTATCATGCGGTGGGATTCGGCCATGCGGCGAATCCATTTATCAGATTTAACGCTCATTGGGTAATGGGTAAGTAAGTGAAAAATTAAAAATTAAAACTGAAAACTGAAAACTGAAAAATGATTTCTCAACACGGATGGCACAGAGTACTTCTGTGTTCTCTGTGTTGAGAAGAGAAAATCCAGTTTTGATGAGTTTTGCAAGAGGCTCACGGTAATAGCGATTCGCTATTACCCATTACAATTAGCCATTACTAATCTTAATTATTCACCACTTTAATGGTTGGGAATTTGGTGGTGTAATCCTTGGCTTGTAAAGAGAGTTTAGCAGAAACACGGCGAGCAATCTCGCGGTATATTTGCGCGATACGTCCGTCTGGCTGAGCGACGACAGTGGGTTTTCCGCCATCGGTCTCTTCACGAATTGTTTTGTCTAGGGGCAAGGAGCCGAGAAAATCTACGTCGGTTTCTTGTGCCATCCGTAAGCCACCGCCTTCACCAAAGATATGCTCTTCGTGGCCGCACTTGCTACAAATGTGTCTGCTCATGTTTTCTATCACACCAAGTACGGGCACATTGACTTTTTCAAACATTTTCAAACCCTTGCGAGCATCTATCAGGGCAATATCTTGAGGAGTCGTGATTATCACTGCGCCGCTGACGGGAATTTTTTGCGCTAAAGTCAATTGAGTATCGCCAGTGCCGGGGGGAAGATCTATAACAAGATAATCAAGATCATGCCAGCGCGTGTCTTTGATGAGTTGCTCTAGGGCTTGCGTTACCATTGGGCCGCGCCAAATCATTGGCGTTTCTTCTTCTACGAGATAGCCAATGGACATGGATTGTAGATGGTAACTCATCACCGGTTCAAGGGAACTACCATCCTTGGATTCGGGCTGTCTCTTCACGCCGAGCATTCGGGGTTGGCTGGGGCCGTAAATGTCCGCATCTAATATGCCGACATTAGCACCTTCGGCAGAAAGGGCTAAGGCGAGGTTGACGGCGGTGGTGGATTTGCCGACACCGCCCTTGCCAGAGGCAACGGCAATAATGTTTTTGACACCTTTAATGGGATCGACACCTTTTTGCGTGGCATGGGCAATAATTTTATTGGTAATGTTGATATTAACCGTGTCCACATTGTCCAACGCGCCAATCTTAGTTTTCAGTTGGGCGCTTAATGTGTCATTGTAGCCTTTTGTTGGATAGCCAACCGTCAAATCTACCGTGACGGTATTGCCTTCAATGTTAATGTTTTTGACGGTTTTGGCCGATACCAAGTCTTTTTGTAAGTACGGATCTATGTATTCTTTGAGGGCCGTTTCAACCTGTTGCTGTGAAAGTCCAGCCATGTATGTTCTCCTTTAACTGTAATGGGAATAGCGTAGAAAATGACCCGTTTGATGATACTAAGGGTTGATTAGCTTGAGGCTGATACAAGTTATCAAACTAAAAAGGTAAATGAGGGCACGGCCCTAGATTTCAATGGTTGTGCGTTGGGCTTTGGTGGCGGATAAACTCAAAATTTTCATTAAATTTTCCGTTAATTCAAGGACTTGAGACATTTTAAATGCCTTACAAAAATAGTAAGGTACTACGGGGAGTCACACAATGCACACGACTTTAAGTCAATTTGAGGTGTAGTTTATGTAACTCGATGATCAAGTTTTTGAGGCCGTTAGCCCAAAATATCGCCAGGGGATAAATCCCCAGGCTAAGAGAAAACCCCGCTTTCGGTTATCTGTTCTGTCTTGACGAGTTATATCATCTCTTACTTTAAAACGCCAAAACCACAAAAAGCGGCTCTGGTTATGTCTAAGGGGCAAGCTCCCTTGGGTGATAAACCATCTATCACCTTTAATTATATATA
>NBMI01000067.1 GCA_002085445.1 Candidatus Parabeggiatoa sp. nov. 2 | reverse complement strand
GCCGTTGTCTAAAAGCTTAAGTACCCTAAAGGGCACTATAAGAGAGTTAGTAGGCTTTAGCCTACTTTAGCTTTCAGACAACTGCTTTAGCTGTTGGCTGTTGGTATGGGGATTTCCGCTCTCCCGCACTAGCTATGTTTATGGCGATGTTCAGTATAAAGTTTGGACGTAAGGAAGGACGCCGGTTGCCAAACTAAAGTTTGGACGTAAGGAAGAAATGCAAACTGGCTCCAGCAGCCATTACCCATTTTCTATATGTTATCTATATCTTCCAAAAAACTGGTGAATATCTTGTCCATATTTTGGTCGGTACGCAAACGAGTGGTATTTTCTGCTTCAACTGTACGCAACTGGGCTTGCAATTCGTAAACTTGTTGACGACTTTGATTTAATTGAGTTTGCAGCGTGTCAAGTGCTTGTACTAATTGCCCCGTTTCTGTTTGGGCATCACAATGAAGATGATCTTTCAAATGGCCTGTTGCCAGCGCATCGGTAACCTCAAGGGCTAAATGCAATTTTTTGCGAATATCGCGTGAAATGACAACGGTAATCCATCCGCCAATCAGTAGAATTATTACCATGCCAATCGCTATTGATAAAGATTGTATGATTTGGAACTGGGCGGTGTCTGTAAAAACATCGATTTGAGTGGCCATCTGAGCGTGTAACTTTTTAGTCACGGCTTTTAACTTGGCGACGTGCTTGGCATTTTTTCCGTTTGCTTCATTCACCTTGCCCTTTTGATGCAAAGCCATGATTTCATCACGAATGGGTTTCCATTTCCTGAAGAGTTTGGCGAGGTTCTCAAGGTTTTGTTGCTCATCAACCAAGTTGCTTTTAATAAAGTGGTTTTTAGCCATATCAAAGTATTGATCGACTTCCTTTTCGTGAAAAGTGATGGCTTGCTTCGTGGCTTCTAAATCCGCGCCTTTCTTGATAATGGCAAGCTCTTTCATCTGATTTTTTATTTCGAGAATATTGATAATGATCTCATGCAGAGCATGACATGCGGTTAAGGGGTGATTGTGTAATTGTTCCGTGAGTTTTACCAAAGTGTATGCTTGAAAGACGGCAAAGAGACTTGTGACAATAAAAAACATTATCACAAGCCAAAAACGGAGGTAGAATTCGGTGCTTGTCTTCATTTTTTTAAATCAGATGGTTTGTCAGTGAGTTATGGAGTACAAAGTCTTAAAATATAATTCAATAACTACAGGGATTCGTTATAAAATAACGACAGGGATTCGTTATAATAACGGATAAAACAATAACGACAGGGATTCGTTATAATAACGGATAAAACAATAACGACAGGGATTCGTTATAATAACGGATAAAACAATAACTACAAGGATTCGTTATAATAACGGATAAAACAATAACTACACGGATTAGTTGCTTATGAACGGATATAAATCTAATTCAATAGCTACAAACGCTTTATCCTTTTTTATAACGAATCCTTGTAGTTGCTTCTGATGTCATTGAGGTTCGCCAACCTTAAAAAAGGCGACTTGCTCTTTAAGACTCAGTGCCTGTTCTTTCATGGCACTGCTGGCGGCGGCGGTTTCTTCAACCAAAGCGGCATTTTTTTGAGTCCTTTCATCCATTTGAACAATGGCTCTGTTGATCTGTTGGATACCCAAAGATTGTTCATGACTGGCGGTGGCAATTTCTGTAATGATTTCAGTCACTTTTGTCACTGCAATGACGATTTCTTTTAAGGTTTTACCCGATTTGTTGGCAAGCTTGGTGCCTTCTTCAATTTTGGCAACGCTGTCTTCTATCAGTCCTTTAATTTCTTTTGCCGCGGCGGCGCTGCGTTGGGCAAGGTTGCGTACTTCTGAGGCGACAACAGCAAAGCCACGCCCATGTTCACCAGCACGGGCTGCTTCAACGGCCGCATTGACTGCTAATAGATTGGTTTGAAATGCAATTTCATTAATGACAGTAATGATGTCAGTGATTTTTTGACTACTCTTGCTGATATCAGTCATGGCACCGATGGTGGAACCTACCACATCACCACCTTGTTCGGCAAAGTTTTTGGCATCGAAAGCTAAATGGGTTGCTTGCCGCGCATTGTTGGTATTTTGTAGCACCGTGTTGGTCATTTGTTCCATGCTTGCGGCGGTTTCTTCCAACGAAGTGGCTTGGGCTGAAGTGCGTTGGCTGAGGCTGATATTGCCTTGAGAGATTTCTTCGGCAGCGGTATTGACGGCCGCCGCTGTTTGCAATATCGCTGTCATAATTTCCGTTAATTTCATAACGGTAGCATTGGCATCATTTTTCAGTTGTTCAAAAACGCCAACATAGTCATTCTCAATGGTTTGGGTTAAATCGCCCTTGGCGAGGAGGGCGAACATTCGCATGGTGTCTTCAAGCAGACTTTTATTTAACTTGATGATTGTATTTATACTTTCGCTGATGAGTTGGAGAAATCCTTCTTTATGTTCTAGGCCAATACCTTGTTTCAAATCACCCTTGGAAACTGCGTGGATGATCGTATTGATTTCTTGCTCCATGGCGACTTGAAGTGTAATGTCTCTGAACTCAGCGACTGTACCCAAACGTTCACCGTTAGTATCTATCACCGGGGTGAGAGTAGAATCAATAGTGAGACTACCCATCTGAAACGTAGAATGGTAACTACCCGTCAGTTGTCCTAACAACTGACGTATAAGTTGTGGGTTGCTATAAAAATAATCTATGTGGATACCAACTATTTGGTTTATCTCAAAATGGCCTAAATTTTGGCGAAGATGGTTTTGTTCTTTTTTAAGCAAGTTTTCAGCCGCTTTATTGAAGTAGAGAATCTTGTGGTCGTTATCGACCATTAAGACAGAGGTTGTGATAGTGTCCAAAGCACGGTTAAGGCGCAAGGCTGACTCGGTAATCCGTTTATTTTCTTTGATACGCTCACGTAACTGAGTTTCCGATTCTGCGACGGATTTTAATAGTTTTTCTGAGCGTATAAAGATAGTGTACATACTCAGGAGTAAACCTATCAGTACACCAATATAGCTTACTTTTTTGAGGAGATGGGCCGCATCAAACATCGTATCAAACAAGTGGCCTGAAAAAGACATAAACATGGCTTGGCCCATAAAACTTACAATTATTGATAGGATGAGCCAATGTTCAAAGTCATTTTCTTTCCAATGTCCTTTGTTTAAATAGCCAATCAGGGCTAACAGAAAAAAGCCGGCGGGAACTAATTCTTCAGGCCGATGGAAAAACAATTCGGGGTAATAGGCTCTAGGTAGCGATACAAAGGCAAAGAAGAAAAAACTGGCTAGAGTCAATACACCAGTGCCAAAGTAAACGGCACGTTCACTGACTTTCCCAGCTTCTCCTAGTTTCTCCTCTCTTTGCCAAAACACCCAACTTAACCATAACAGGAGAGATAAGAAAAAGCGTGAGGCAATCCAACTCCACGGAATGAGTGAAGGGGGCGGTGATGGAAAATAAATATCAAAAAATGTGGAAGTGACGATGGTGTGATAAGCATCCAGTAAGCCGGTGCCCAAAAAGCCGGTGCCGATAAATAAAAAGGTGTTGTCTTTTTTGCTATGGAAACGCACTAAGGCCATCGCACCAACCAGAAAGGCTAATACGGAGGCCACGATTTCCATAAGGGTATGAAGCTGTTTACTGCCTTGCCATGTTACTTCTCGCAGCCAGAGGTATCCTACGAAAAGAGCGACAAACAGTGCGATGTAGGTGGCGATTCTTTTCTGTACTTGAGTGGGTGTATAAATTTTTTTCATATCTATGAAAATAATGAAAAATGAAAAAGATACAATGCTATCCGTTATTATAACGAATCCGTGTAGTTGCTATCCGTTATTATAACGAATCCGTGTAGTTGCTATCCGTTATTATAACGAATCCGTGTAGTTGCTATCCGTTATTATAACGAATCCGTGTAGTTGTTTTTTTTATCCGTATTTAAAAATCTTCCCATTCATCGTCTTGGGAAGGCCGGAGAGTCAAACGCTTGGGCAGTGGATCAACGATGGATTTTTGGGCGGCACGATTGGGTTCAGATTTTTTCTCCGTTTTGTTCTCCGTTTTATGATGTAATTGAGGTTCGCCAACATTAAAAAAGGCGACTTGCTCTTTAAGACTCTGTGCCTGTTCTTTCATAGCATTGCTCGCCATGGCCGCTTCTTCAACCAAAGCGGCATTTTTTTGAGTCATTTCATCCATTTGAACAATGGTTCTGTTGATCTGATGGATACCCGCCGATTGTTCTTGACTGGCGGCGGCAATTTCGGTAATGATTTCGCTGACTTTTTTCACCGCAATGACGATTTCTTTGAGGGTTTTACCCGATTTGTTGGCAAGCTTGGTACCTTCTTCAATTTTGGCAACGCTGTCTTCTATCAGTCCTTTAACTTCTTTGGCAGCGGCGGCGCTGCGTTGGGCAAGGTTGCGTACTTCTGACGCGACAACGGCAAAGCCGCGCCCGTGTTCACCGGCACGGGCCGCTTCCACGGCCGCATTGAGTGCTAACAGGTTGGTTTGAAAGGAAATTTCATCAATGACCCGAATGATTTCAGTAATCTTTTTACTGCTCTTGCTGATTTCAGTCATGGAGCCGATGGTAGCACCTACCACTTCGCCACCTTGTTCGGCAAGGTTTTTGGCATTGAAAGCTAAATGGGTGGCCTGTCGCGCATTATCGGTATTTTTCTGCACGGTAGTGGTCATTTGTGCCATGCTGGTGGCGGTTTCTTCTAGTGACGTGGCTTGTTCTTCTGTGCGTTGACTGAGGCTGATATTGCCTTGAGATATTTCTTCGGCAGCGGTATTGACGGCCGCCGCTGTTTGCAATATCGCTGTCATAATTTCTGTCAACTTCAGGATCGTGGTGTTGATGTCATTTTTTAATTGCTCAAAGGCACCAACGTAGTGATTTTCAATCTTCTGGGTTAAATCGCCTTCGGCGAGGGCCGCAATTATGTGCATAATGTCTTCAATCGCACACTGATTGAAGTCCATGATTTTATTTAGGCTTTGACTGAATGTTTTGAAAAAGCTCGTCTTGTCTTCAAGGTTGATACGTTGTTGGAAATCACCTTGGGAGGCGGCGTGGATGACGGCATTGATTTCTTGCTCGGTTGCGACTTCGACAGTGCTATTATTGAACTCAATGACCATGCCGAGGCGTTCTCCGCTGTCATTAATGACTGGGGTGATGGTGTGATTAAGAGTCAAGCCACCTATCTTGACTCTCACGCGGTGACTGTCAGTCAGTTTCTCTAACAACGAATGTTGAGAGGCTGTTCTTTTATGAAAAATGTCAAAATGGGCACCGAGCAGACGACTGGCATCAAAATCAGGTAAATCCCGACGGATATTCGGCCCGAAGGTGTTGAATAACCGTTGTGCCGTTTCATTGAGGTAGATAATGCTGTAATTACTATCGGTAATCAATATGTTGGTTGTGGCACGATCCAAGGCACGAGTAATACGCAAGGCTTCATCAGTAATCCGTTTCTCTTCTTCAATACGTTCACGTAACTGAGTTTGCATGCTGGCAAACGCACGGTTGAGTTGTCCGGTTTCATCCTTGCGTGTGGTATCAATCTTATTATTTAGATTCCCGGCCGCAATTTGGTTAGCAATCCATACCGCTTGACTCAGACGTTTAGTGATGTCAGTCAACATGATGAAAAAAAACGTGATGGCTAAGCCGATGATGATTATCATCAGACTGAGGAAGCTAATAAAATTAGTATAGGCCGCTTTTTTATTTTCCTTTGCTTTGCTGTATAAATCGTGAGCCAGTTTGTCCCCAGCTCCCTTGAGCAAGTTAATTTTGCCGGTTTGTATTTCAAACCAGTATTCCGGCTCAGCCTTGTCTTGCAGTTTGCCGTTGGCTGTTTCGGCTGCGTAAACCATTTCACGCATTCGTGTGGTTTCTTCAATCAATTGACCGGATGATAATTGGTTTTTTAAAAACGCTTTTTGTTCATCAGTCAGATAGTCCATGACATCGTGATTCAAATAAGCTTCTTGTGCCACGACGAGTTCGACAAATTTTTGAAATTGCTCCGGTTCAATGGCATCTTGACTGAACACGGCCGCCAATAAAGCCCGTTCTAATCCGGCTTTTTCTTTGGCTTTCAATAGATTAATATAAGCCAGTTTTAATGGGAAAACGTCTTTATAGTTCGAGTAATGAGTAGACTGTATGACGAATTGAAATAAAGTCTGGTTAATGTCGGTATAGCGTGTTACCGCTTCTGGTTGTTGGATAGTCTGTGTCGTGACATCGGCACGCAGGGTTTGAAAACGGGTTAGTGTTTCTAACACGTTGTCTAGCCGAGTGCTAAAATTGGTGCCATAGTAATGGGTATCGAAGTCTTGCAAAAAATTGTTTAATGCCGTGACAGCGTTATCTGTTTGGAGACGATATTGGGAGAGTTCTTCGGCAAATTTTTTGCCTTGGTTTTTTAAAAACAGACTACTGGCACCCCGTTCCAATTGGACGGCATGGACGATGTGACTGAACTTGATTGATAGTTGCGTCAATTCGGCCAACCCACCCATGTCTTGGGCGGTTTGAGCTTTTTCAATCATAATAATGATAGAAAAAAAGAGTAAGCCCAATAGCGGGAAAAGTAGCATTAATGCGAGTTTATATTTGAGTTTCAGGTTAGTAATGACTGGCATATGAATGACTCCGGTTCAGTTTTCAGTTGTTTCAGTTATCAGTTATCAGTTATAAGTTATCAGTTATCAGTTATCAGTTATCAGTTATTAATGTGAGTTCGACTTTTCAATAAGTTATATAAATTTTAGATTAATCAATTGTTTTAAAATAATTAGGTGATTAAAAAACTTTTTTTGACGATTAAACCCTTAATATTAATACGTTAATAACCGGAAAATTGTGGGCCATAGAGTGAAATGAGCCAGTAAAGCTTGTTGGTTTTTTTTAACTGATTGATAATCACGTCATTATAAATAACTATTTGATAGAATTAATAATTCTATAACTCACTGAGATTTATACTTTACACAGAAATTTGCGCTTTTTTTTGTCATTTCTCGGCGCGGCAACAGATTTATCAAGATTTATCAAGATTTATCAGAGCAAAGAAACCGAAACAGAAATGACAAAAGCTCAATTTATGGCGGTGCTTAGGAATGAGGTTTTAATAACTTCCAAAACTTTTAACCCAAACCTGACCTGTTTTTAAAACCTGTCAGGTTTAGTGATCTAGGCAAAAGTTTCGGAGAAACTTTTGCCTAGATCGGGTATTATTGAATTCTCATTCCTTAGTATAAAGTCGAACTCACGTTATTAGTTATTAGTTATACTGCACACAGATCGAGGCAAAAGTTTTTCATGAAAAACTTTTGCCTCGAACAGAAATTATCGTAGCGAAGCTCGGTAACTTCGTAAAGCGTTTTTTATCGTAGCGAAGCGCTCAACGAGGTTTGAGAACTGTGACACAGCCCAAGCTTCCCCTCTATCGAGGTGACTTTCCGTGCGATTTGACAGCCCTCTTTTCCGCGGGGTAGGGAGTGTGTTTTTAGTCCAAATCCTAACCGCGTGCAGTATATACTAATGAAAAATGAATTCCAGGCAAAAGTTTTTCTCCGAAAAACTTTTGCCTGGAAATGAAAAATGATTAAATTAATGATAAGTCGATAATTTGGCTAGGAATTTTATTACCCGTTCCGGCATGTCATTTTCACGGATTTAAAGTACGTTCCGTATAGTTGTTGAACGATCACTTTGAACGATCACTTCTCACTGAGAATGTCAACAATAGCTAATTCATTGGAATTGAGCAAACGATCAATATCTAGCACTATCACCATTTTGTCGTCCACCGTCGCTAAACCTCTCACAAATTCGGTACTGATGACACTGCCAAAGTCTGGCGGTGGCTTAATTTCGTTTTCCGCAACATCGTAAACGTCCGATACCGCGTCAACGACGATTCCCATGATGCGTTCTTTGCCGTTGTTGGACATCACTTTGACTACCACCACAACTGTCATTGCTCCATATTCTTTTTGTTCAAGCGAAAAGCGTACGCGCAGATCGATAATCGGTACAATAGTACCACGTAGGTTAATCACTCCACAGATATAGTCGGGCGTGCTGGGTATCATGGTGACTTTGCTCCAACCTTTGATTTCTTGGACACGTAAAATATCCACCGCATATTCTTCTGTCGCTAAGACAAAAGTCAAATATTTATTGGCAATATTGGCGGTATCAGTGTTCATAGTGAACTCCTAAAATTGGGACGTTTTTGGGGAATTTGAGTGTGAAAGAGTCGAATTAACCCGGCAACGTCTAAAATCAAAGCCACACTCCCATCGCCTAAAATGGTTGCGCCCGAAATGCCTTCTACTTTTTGATAATTGCTTTCTAAGCTTTTAATCACGATTTGTTGTTGGGATAGTAGTTCATCTACAAATAATCCCATTTTTTGGCCGTCGCCTTCAACCATCACCAATAAACCTTGCTCTAATTGAGTCGTGCGAGGCGTAATGCCAAACAAATCGTATAGGCGCAAAATGGGGATGTATTCGTCGCGCAGTCTATACACTTGAGCCGAGCCGGCGAGGGAATTGACCAATTTTGGCTTGGCACGCAATGATTCAATGATGGAGAGCAGGGGCAAAATGTAGATTTCTTGTCCAACGCGCACCAGTTGTCCATCTAAAATCGCTAAAGTGAGCGGTAAACGGATGCTGAAAGTTGAGCCTTGTCCGCGTTTAGATTTCACTTCAATGGTACCGCCTAAGGCACGAATATTACGGCGCACCACATCCATGCCCACACCACGTCCAGATAAATCGCTTACTTGCTCTATGGTAGAAAAGCCGGGCTGAAAAATAAATTCGTATAATTGTTCATTGGTAGGACGTTCTTCATGACTCAATAAACCTTTTTGTATTGCTTTAGCGCGGATTTTTTGGACATCGAAACCGGCACCATCGTCGCTGATTTGAATAATGATGTTGCCCCCTTGATGAAAGGCGTGTAGATGTAACACACCGGTTTCTGGTTTGCCTGCCGCCCGACGTTGTTCTGGGGTTTCGATACCGTGATCGAGGGCATTACGCACTAAATGTACCAGCGGATCGCTCATTTTTTCTAAGACGGTTTTGTCGAGTTCGGTGTGTTCGCCCGATAGTTTTAATTCAACTTTTTTGCCAAGTTGTGTACCTAAATCGTGGACTAAGCGCCCAAAGCGATTGAACGAGAAACTGATGGGCAACATGCGAATACGCATCACGCTTTCTTGCAATTCGCGGGTGTTGCGTTCTAGTTGCGCTAAGCCGTCGCGTAATTGGGTAACGTGTGAATTGTCTAAATTTTCTCCTATCTGATCTAACATGGATTGTGTGATAACTAGTTCACCTACCATGTTGATTAAATTATCAATTTTGTCAATACCCACGCGAATTGAATTGGCTTCTGTGGCGTGATGAGTGGCGCTGTGAGTATGTTTTGTGTCTTTAACACTCCCTATAATCCTCCCTACCCCGGATTCTTCGCGTTTGTCAGCAGGTTCTTTTGCGGCCTCAACGGTGGGCGCTTCGCTCTTGTCGAGCGCCGGGGCGGCCTCAAGGGTAGGCTCCCCCTCCTTTTGTAAAGGGAGGCTGGGGGGACTTTCTGAGTCTAAAGCGGTGATATGCAATTCACAGTCATCTTCAACCCATTCAAAAATTTCATCAATAGCCGCACGTTCAGTATCCGCAAGCAAGGTGAGTTCCCAGTTTAAATAACATGCTTGTGGATCGAGTTCAGCAAAAGCCGGTATTTGGCTTGTATCCACCTTGACTTCTAACTCTCCGTTGCTCGCCAATTCCCGAAACAGGTTAATTGGATCGTTACCCGTTTTTAGCATAGATAAATCGGGTTTAAACACAATACGCCATCCCTTATTCGTCGCAGAGGAGGGCGGTTTTTCAGAGGTAGCGGGTTTTGTTACGGGCGCAGCCAGCATGTCAGCCACGTCGATGTCAGCAAATGGATTTTCCATTGAGTCTTTTAAAGCGCTTTGCAACTCGTCTTGGCAAGCCTGCGCTTCTTGGATATCGTAATCGGTATTCTCTTGCAGCGCCGATAACATCATTCGCAAGACATCCCCAGAGCGCAGCAACAAATCAATCAGCGATTGCGTGACGATATGCTCCCCATTACGCATTTCATCAAGCAAGGTTTCCGCTGCATGTGCAAAGTTGACTATATGTTCAAAGCTGAAAATCCCGGCACCCCCTTTGATGGAATGGGCCGCACGAAAAATACCGTTGATAAGTTCTTTATCAATCCTCCCGACTTCCAAATCCAATAAGTTAGATTCCATCATATCGAGATTCTCAAAACTCTCTTCAAAAAAGAGTTCACGAACTTCTGTTAAATCTATTGGCATAGCGGGCTACCTCAACACTTTTCTAATTGCGGCTAATAATTTATCGGGATCAAATGGTTTAATAATCCACCCCGTCGCGCCTGCCGCTTTAGCCATTTTCTTTTTTTGAGGATCGGTTTCGGTTGTCAGCAATAAGATGGGCTCAAACTGATACGCCGGCAAGGCGCGTAATTCACGTACTAAGGATAAACCATCAAGCAAGGGCATATTGATATCAGTGATGATTAAATCGAACTGATGGGTTTTCGCTAACTCCAACGCTTGCATGCCATTATTTGCTTCAGTGACACTGTAATTGGCTTCTGTCAAAGTTAATTTCAGCATTTGCCGTATGGAGACGGAATCATCGCTAATCAAAATTTTACGCATCTTTGTCACGTCTTTGGTAATTGGAATAATTAATTTCTCTCCGTTTTTCAGGAAAAACGGATTGGTAAGCATAAGCAACAAAACACCTACAAAAAGTATCAAACTGTAAGCGCGACAGAAGGCCATAACTTAATTTTAAAACTGAAAATAGAAATCTTATGGCCCTCAGCGTGAGGCGATAAATCGCCTACTACAAACGGTCTTTTGGAGACAAACTGAGGTATTGATTTTTAATGAATCACGATAATGGTTAGGGCTGTTGTTTAAATGATTGGGAGCCTCTGCGCCTTTGCGCTGTTGTGTCCGAAAAAAGAGAGCAATCTAACGCATTAAAGGATATGTTACTATGAACATTCAGTGAGACCAAAATTTTACGATGGAAAGGGGAAAGGAAAATAAGGTAAAAAAGAAAGGGGAAAGGAAATTGCTAAATGGGTATAGACAATTACCCCTTTAGCATTTACCAATTATCCATTACCCATTACCAATTATCAAATCGTTCTAGCGTCTGTTCTGAATATTCGATGAGTCGGCCGTAATCCTGAATTTCTTCTAAGAAAATTTTGCCAAAATAGTGAGTGATGTGGCTTGCGTTTGGCAATTCAAATTTTAGGGTGTTGCTGAATACAAAGGTGGCATTGCCTGATAGGAAAACACTGTGGTGATGGTGGTTGTTCACCGTCGGTTTGCATCTGACTAAACCTCCCCGATTGTACACGTCAATTGATTTTCCATAAGGATGGTGCCCTAGTAGGCAAGATACCAGTGAAGCGGCCGACATGCCACTGCCACAGGAATTTGTTAGTCCAACGCCTCTTTCGTAGGTTCTGACGTAGATGGCGGCCTTGGCAAGAATTTGACAAAAATTGATATTGGCCCCTTTTGGCAAGAGGTGAGTGAGTTTATTGGCTTTTTCGCCAATCTTTTCAAGTTCGTTGTCTGAGATGTTGTCGACAATTGCCACTAGGTGTGGATTGGGCATACTGACGGCGGTGAACTTTAAGTGGGCCGATAGTGCTGTAAGTGGTTGATTAATGAGTGATTCTGTGTTGACGATGATTGGAATATCTTGGGTATTGAGCGAAATCGTCCTTAATTCTGCTTGATAAGTTTGTACGCCTTTGTGAATATTTTTGTTTTTAGTGACATTGGAAGTCCCTTTGAGTGTTTCGATTAATACGGCATCTTTGCCCAATTGTTCACAGGCAAATCTGCCAATACATCGTAAGCCATTGCCACACATTTCGGCCTCGGAGCCATCGGGATTGAACATTCTCATTTTGCCATCGGCCTTGTCGCTGTTTTGAAAAAAGAGAATGCCGTCGGCTCCCAGTATTCCCGCTCTGTCGCAGAGGGTTAGTGACAGCGTGATACGTTCTTGTTCTGAAAACTCAAGCCCTTGATATTCGTTGATGAGTATGAAGTCGTTTCCGGAACCATGACATTTGAGGATTTTTAGTTTCATTGAGTCTATTTTCTTGGGTATGTCCCATTTGTCCAAGTAGGAAGTTTTTAGGGAAAAGGGCCATCAATCAAATCAATTCGCCAACCTGGCCCTCAAAAAATGAAGAATGAAGAATGAACAAAGACTTATAAAAAAAATTTCATTAAACCGCGTCTTTTAAAGAAACAAAGCAACTACAAGGATTCGTTATAATAACGGATTAAAAGCAACAACTACAAGGATTCGTTATAACTTAGCTTTAAAGCGGCAAGACAACTCAAATTGAAAGGATAAGTGGGACACACCCATTTTTTTTTAGGGTTGGATAAAAAAATAATCGGCCCCCACGACGCCAACAGCAAACGAGATCATTGACTAAAAATTTTAGCGATATCATTTATTCTTCATATGACGATAATGAAAGCAAGAGGCTAGACAATTTTTTGTTCAGAAGTGCAAAGCGTTGGACGGAAATCACGCATTTTAGGTTTGAGCTTGATATACTTTACAATTGCGCTTTTGTCATTTCGGAGAAATCTGGTTTTCATGGCTCCATTGTACTAGCTGCGTGAGACATAACAAAAAACTTAAGGATGACGATATATAATATATCTTGTCCCTTTCCGAGTTGATGTTGTCACGTCTGTCTATAAATGATACCCAAAGCAACGTAAATAAAATGTTGTGCAATTTAACATAATAATTGAATCTTTTCAAATCTGGCGGTTTAGGAAGAGTGTAATTACACTCAAATGAAAAATGAATAGATTACATAAGCAAGCTTATGAATTGACAGGAAATTTAAGGATAAGTTGGCCCTGTGTCATTTTCACGGATTTTTCGTTAAGTTCCGTCTAAAAGAGTACAACGAATGATACTGCAAACGGTTATGACTTTTTACACACCCCCAGCCTGATGTAATTTTGTTTGCTCGGTCTTTTTTCACCCTTATGCTGGGGTGGTGAAAAGGAGGTTCCAACGGGTTCTAAAACTTGATCCAATTTTTATTCCGCTTAGTAAAATTATGTTTAAAAACATCATTAAACTCATTAATCATTAATCATTAATTGTTAATTATTTTCACCACCCCACCCCAGCCCTCTCAAGAGGGGAGTCAAACCGTGGGAAAGTCCCTTCGTTTCGGGGATGCAAGGGGTGTTTTTTTAGTGATCTCGATCCGCAGTCATTCGCTCTCGCGTAGCGAAACGCTGTCATTCGCGACGCGAGTTCAACTTCTCGCATCTCGCTTCGCTTGAGACGATGTTTCAGAGCGAAGCGAGATCAGTTTCAGTTTTTAGCCGTGCAAAGTATATATAGATCATTGTGACTAACACCGTTGCCTTATGGAATATTTCTGGTATGGTAAACGAGTCAAGTTGAGAAATTGAGGATATGCATTATGAACAGAAGTGTTGAACAATTCCTACTCTTATTGGCGAGTGCGCCTTTTGATAGTCTGCAAATTCGTGAGATAGTCCATTGGATTGATGTCAATGGTACCTCGATGTTGGAAGAGGCTATTGAAAGTCTCAGGGGGGGTGCTCAACAAACCAAAACCTTGGTAGAAAAAAATTTGCTGTCTACCGATGCCTCTACCGATGCCAATTCCACAAAACCGCATCCCGAACAGGTCAAACCGATACTTCTGGGTAATGAGAATACGCCTGCTGAACAGATCGAGATCATTCTTCGGGTTGAGGCGGAACTGAAGACGACTGATGCAAGTCAATTGTTGCTAAAAGAAATCCACGATCAGTTTGGGCCCATTTTGTTGCCAAAACTGGGCAAAAATTCTTTTAAGAAATGGGTAGGTCGTCTCTCCAAGAAAGTGCCATATAAATTGTTGTTTCAGTATGCCATGAAAATAAGAGATGAGAGAGTCCAGAATCCCTGTCAAGATTGGCCGCAGTTAGAGAGCAGTGAGCAAAAGCTAGTAGAGCAAGGAGGTAACTCTCCGAAAAGCCAAGCCTAGCAGTCTGTAGGAAAAATAGCTTCAGCTTTATCTTGGCGCGATAGGAATCCAGCTTACTCGGAGGTTTGCCCTTGGATTTTTCTGAACAACTCTACTTATTGAAGCTCTTTACCCCGAAGGGGTTTTCAGGCTAAAGTTTCGCGGAGCGAAACTTTAGCCTGAAAATGTGAATAGCCCCTGGTTCCACCTCAATGCCATTAAGTTTTCGAGGTTCAAGTTTTTCTAGAAAAACTTGAACCTCGAAAGGGCTTTGCACGTGGGATTGCCCCTACAAACCGTTATGTAATGTAGGGGCAATCCTTTATGGTTGCCCTTACCCAAAAGGGGCATGCGCGTGGGATTGCCCCTACAAACAGGATTGTCTGCTAGGGGCAATCCTTTATGGTTGCCCTCACCGAAAAGCGGTACGATATGGCATTGAGGTTCCACCTGGGGAAAGCAATAAGGCCTCAACCCCAAAGGGGTTGAATGTGAATGGTAAAAGTATTGATATAATTTATTAAAATTCATACCGTTAGAGTTTTCAACCAAAAAAGTTATAATCATAAATTTCTAAGCAGAAAAATTTGTATTATTTGACAAATTTTATCACGGCAATAATATTTATATATAACGGATTTTTATGAAAAATTGGTTCACATTCGAACAACGTGGCGCGTTTTTTCTTTACCCCAGGTTCCACCAGTTGCTCTTCATATTCAACCCCTTCGGGGTTGGGGCTTCTTTACCTCAGGTTCCACCCTTGTAATTGAATGACGGTAAGTACAACTAATTACGGTGAGTACAACGAAACTTCGTTCTGGGACGCCAATTGCGCGGATAAACGAATTGAATGACGGTAAGTACAACTAATTACGGTGAGTACAACTAATTATGGTGAGTACAACGAATTACGCGGATAAACGAATTGAATGACGGTAAGTACAACTAATTAATTACGGTGAGTACAACTAATTATGGTGAGTACAACGAATTACGCGGATAAACGAATTGAATGACGGTAAGTGCAAGCAATTACGGTGAGTGCAACCAATTACGGTGAGTACAAATAATGACGGTAAGTACAAATAATTACGCGGATAAACGAATCGAATGACGGTAAGTACAACTACACAAGCGCGGATAAACGAATTGAATGACGGTAAGTGTAACCAATTACGGTGAGTACAACTAATTATGGTGAGTACAACTAATTACGGTGAGTACAACTAATTACGCGGATAAACGAATTGAATGATGGTAACTACAACTAGGCTAAAAGCATCGATTATCTTAGCCGACTAAACCAGTTGTTAATCATAGTACCCTTTAGGGTACTTTAGCTTTTAGCCAAACTTTCGGCTCGAAGCTGTGCGAGATCATCGCTTTAGCTATTGCCGCTTGATGAGTTTTGCTAGTTCCTCTAAAGATAAAAATTAAGCAGCCCCGGTTCTCATTTTCAACAAAGGCCAATTCGTTTATCCCCAGTGTCGTTGTACTTAATAGAAAGCTTAGGAGTGTCATAAATGGAAATGCAAAATGTAACTGAGCAAAAGCGTATAGCGTTAACCCATGTCATTATAGACATTCTCGACAATTGGAAGGTTAAGGCGGCCGATCAGATAAAAATTCTCGACTTGCCCAAAGGAACGAAGCATCGAGCTTTGCGCCGCTATCACGAAAATACGCCGTTGCCAGATGACTCAAATGTGATGGGACGAGTGGAGCATCTGCTCGGTATCGCAGATGCGTTGCGGACGACTTATCCTCGTAATTATGAAATGGGGGTGTACTGGATAAATAGGCCCCATCGGCACTTTGAGAATCGCTCACCTTTGGAGGCGATGATTGAGGATGGATTGGACGGTTTGATGAGTGTGCGGGTTCATTTGGACTGTGCTTATGCTTGGTCGTTAACTGACAAGTCATGTGCAAGGATCGCTAGAACGAAAGAACAAGCAATTATTTTGGGCGGGGCTGAGAGAGAAAGTCGGTGGGAAGAGAGGAAGGATATTTTGGTGCTAGGGGCTCCAGGGGCGTTGCCCCTGGCTTTGATAATACTTACCGAAGGGGCTACCAGGGGCGTTGCCCTTGGCTTTAATAATACTTACCGAAGGGGCTACCAGGGGCGTTGCCCCTGGCTTTAATAATACTTACCGAAGGGGCTACCAGGGACGTTGCCCTTGGCTTTAATAATACTTACCGAAGGGGCTACCAGGGGCGTTGCCCTTGGCTTTAATAATACTTACCGAAGGGGCTAATAGATGTTTTAAACGAGGAAGGAGATTTTGGCTCCAGGGGCGTTGCTTGTTATGGCGGCTCCTGCCTTGGCATTTCGGGCTTAGGGCCTCTGTCGCGGTTGCGCCGCCAAGGGGGGCGTGGCGGCCGAGTAGTTTCTGATAAGCGCTGTCTATCTTCTTCGTCTAATTGCCTTGCTATCTTAACTAAAACAGCATGCATAACCTTTTGTGCTTCTCCCATTTCTTGACGTAGCTTCTCCAATGCTTCTGATAATGCATCGGCATTAAAATCAGAGGCCGTTAATTGTTGATGCACGGCACGGCGAGCTTCTCTGGCACGACGCTTTTGAAATTTCATGTTGCCACGATGTTCCCTAAGTAAAGGGCGGATTTTTTCGCGGCTCTCTTCAGGTAAGGACTGAATCATCCAACGGAGTCTTGGCAATCTGTGGGGAGGATGGCCGGGTTTTGATTCAGAAACTTGACCGATGTATTTGCCTACGACAATACCGCCCAAAAACAGATTCAGTGCCACTGAACTTAGCAAAACGATAGCAAAGAGGCGTTGTTTACCTTGAATCATGGCGGTTACTCCTTATGCCCCAAAGCCAATAAATTGATTTCTTCTTCAACCCACCTATTTTCATCTTCGGGTAGAGAGGCCAAATTGAAACCGATGACAATACCCAATAAGAGCGGTATCACTAAAGCGAAGGCCGGCCGTAAAATATGTTCACGAGGAGTCGTACCTATCAGCCATTGGATAAACCATTGCCAAGCGTCTTGGACTTGCTCCGTATGGTGGTGTGCTTTAGCCAGAATGCGCTGTCGCAGCTTTGTTGAAGGTTGAGAGATTTGAACACTGTCCAATAAACTATCCAATGCCAAGGCCGATTGCTGTAATCGACGCGCCTCCTCGGACTGTTCAACTAACAGAAGGGCAGCAGCACGTTCTTCTATCGGCCACCGTTTGGCATCGCCACCGTAGGCATCTAGCAATTGTGAAAACCGCTCCCTCGTCATCTGAGTTTTGTGAGTTCGGTTTTGTTGATTCATTATTTATAATTCCCCCAACAAGTCAGCCACCTGTGTTTGCAAAATGTTTCTGAGTTTGCGTCGTCCCCTTGCCATCAGTGATTCCAATGCCGAAACACTGATACCCAACGCTTGGGCCGCTTCACGATTGCTCATGCCTTGATAGTGACAAAGAATAATTGCGCGACGTTGACTCTCTGGAATTTGCTGCAAGGCTGCTTTGACTTGAACAGCGACTTCTTCTTGTTGTCGGCTATCATCCGGTAAGTGTGGTTCTATCAGTTCCACGTCGGCTATATTGACCGTTTCTCCTTTGTCACGACGGTGGAAATCTATGCAGAGATTGTGGACAATGCTGTGCAGCCAAGTTGAGACTTTAGCAGATTTTGGCCGCCACTTTTCGGCTTTGTGCCAGACTCGCAGAAAGGTTTCTTGAACAATATCATCCGCATCGGCCGGATTGCCCAACAGACGTTGGGCAAACCCGTGTAATGCTTCCATATGTCGGCCTACTAGCGTGGCAAAGGCTTGATGATCGCCACCACGTATTTGCTGCATGAGCGTCTCATCCAAGGTGTTTTTCACACGGCTTTCCTCGGCATCAATCAATGGCGCTGTCACCCCGTTTGCCAGAAACATACCCCTAAATCTCCTCTCAAGAAGGGACAGGCCCGTAAGTATTATATTCATTAACAATTCCCTCTGGAGAGGGTCGGGGGTGTGTACTATAGACCTTTGACAAAATAATTAATGATTAACAGTTAACAATTAATTATTAATATGGCCTATTGGCGGCTAGGTTTTTGACTCAACTCTTCCTCTGTAATGACACCATCTTCATTGGTGTCCAACTTATCGAACAGCGGGAGACTCAACGTGAATTCGTCTTTGGAAATCTGCCCGTCTCCATCCTGATCAAGGCGTGCAAAACGTGATTCTAACCGATTGCCTTTTCCCTTGCTCTGACCATTCAGCCCACCTTGCCGTTTTTTGCCACGTTGTGCCCTTTTGCCCTGAGAAGTCGGAGCTTCAACCGCATATTTTGGATGCCGCTGCCGTTTATTGGCAACGAAATCCTTGAATTCCGCCAAGCTCAAGCCAGCATCTTCATCGGCATCAGCCTTATTAAAGGCCTCTTCCAAACGCTGCTGTCTTCTCTGGGCCACTTCCTCAAGGTTCACCAAACTCTCAGCATCACAATTAGCAGCCTTATTAAAGGCCTCTTCTGAACGCTGCTGTCTTCTCTGGACGATTTCCTCAAGGCTCACCAATTCATCACCATTGGCATCGGCTTTCCCAAAGGCTTCTTCTAAACGCTGCTCTTTTTTCATGGCAGCAAAGGCCTTAAATTCCTCAAGGCTCACCCCGTCCTTACCATCAGCAACCATTTCTCCAAAGCGCAGTTCGCGCAGACATTGCACGTAGTCCTGCGTTATGACTCTAACTGGTTCACATTCTTCTGTTGGAATAATGATACCAGACTGCGCGACTTTGTCAATGATATTTTCGGGCAAACATTGCTCTTTGGCGGCTGTTATTCGTCCCATCGGTTTGGCAATCACTTCACCTTCTTCCACTGAAATGATGATACCAAACCGCTTCATCTGCCTTTTGCCTTTTGGCTTGGCACCCAACATTCTCTGTTTTTCTTGCTTGACACCAAGCTGCTGATCCGGATTTCCATACCCAAAACCCCCGCCGTAACCGGCAAGACTAACATGAGCGGCAAGACTAAGCGCAATAGCGGAAGACAGCGTGACAATCGTTTTCATGATTATACTCCTCTCATTACAAATTAACCAATAGCAACTTTTTCATATAGGGTCGCCTTTTAGTTTGTAGTAGGCGATTTATCGCCTTTTTAGGGGCCCCCTTTGAAAATCGTCTACTACTAACCCACCTTTCTTCTTAACTTTTGTAGTAGGCGATTTATCGCCTTTTTAGGGGCCCCCTTTGAAAATCGTCTACTACTAACCCACCTTTCTTCTTAACTTAATAACCGTAAGGGGTGAGGGTGGGATGGAATGGGCTACCAACTGCGACGTCTTTGTCTTTTACTTAATAATTCTTCGCGCGTGATGACACCATCTTTATTCGCGTCGAACTTCTTGAACAACCGGAGCTTGGCAGTGAATTCTTCAAGAGAAATCTGGCCGTCCTCATTAGTATCAATGCGTGCAAACCGATGTTCCAACCGATTACCCCGACGATTTCGTCTGTGCTGGCGGCCGTCTTTTGGCGCATTTTGCTCGGCGAACGCTTTAATTTCCTCCAAACTCACCAAGCCATTACCATTGGCATCCATCTTACCAAATTGAGCCTGGCGCTGAGATTGCACTTCCTTCCGCGTTATCCGTCCATCTCGGTTAGTATCAAACCGCGCCATCAGCCTTTCTACCCGGGATTGTTGCCCTTGAGCCTTATTCCCACCAAAAGCCCCATATCCAGAACCCCCGCCGTAAGCAAGACTCATATTAGCGGCAAGACTAAGCGCAATAGCGGAAGACAGCGTGACAATCGTTTTCATCATTCGTACTCCTTAAGTTACAAATTGACCAATCAAGCAAAGTAAAATAAAAGTGAGTTGTGCAACTCTTTCATAAAGGCTTAAACGTAAGCCAAGTAATTTCCTGTCGCTCTCAATGATTTTTTTTTTTAGCCAACTGAAAGCAAGCACGCAACCTCTTTCATAAAGGCTTAAACGTAAGCCAAGCGATTTCCTGTCGCTCTCAATGAGATTTTTTTTAGCCAACTGAAAGCAAGCACGCAACCTCTTTCATAAAGGCTTAAACGTAAGCCAAGCGATTTCCTGTCGCTCTCAATCGGCCTAACTCATATAATAGTACAACGAATTACGCGGATAAACGAATTGACTTACCAACTGCGCCTAAGTTTGTAGTAGGTGCTTTAGCGCCTAAGTTTGTAGTAGGTGCTTTAGCGCCTAAGTTAGCAGTACTAAGGAAGTTGTGGCTAAATACCCACACAAAAAACTTTTTGTCTCTATGGGTATATTATTTTCACGCTCCTCCCTAACTCAGAAAACGGCTCCCCCTCACTCAACTTGAAAACACCGTCTACTTAGACGCCGACTTGACTGATAACAGAGCCAAAGTGGCTCATGAAAACGACTTAACTCAGAAAACGGCCTAACTCATATAATAGTACAACGAATTACGCGGATAAACGAATTTAGCAACGGTTTTGCTCACTTGAAAACGACTTAACTCAGAAAACGGCCTAAAGGATTTCCAGGGGCGTTGCCCCTGGCTATATTAATGTCGCCCCGTTGGGGCTTTCCGGTAGTTACTTAAGTTATGAAAGGTTTCTCAAAAAGTCCTTTTCAGGCAAAAGTTTCCGTTGCGGAAACTTTTGCCTGAAAATTTGTTCCCTTCTTGAGTATAAGTTGAGCAACTTTGGTTCTGTTAGGAACGTGCATGAAATAATTTAGTCATTTAATGTCTCTGGAATGCCAGCGTCATTCCCGAAACAACGCCAAATTGAATAAGTTGAATAAGTTAATTCGTGCGCGTTCCTTATCACTCAAGTCGGCATCTAACTAGACGAGGTTTTCAAGTTGAGTGAGGGGGGAGCCGTTTTCTGAGTTAGGGAGGAGCGTGAAAATAATATACCCATAGAGACAAAAAGTTTTTGTGTGGGTATTTAGCCACAACTTCCTTAGTACTGTTTGTAGTGTTTGTAGTAGGCTTGTAATCGCCTTAACGAGGCTCTTACTACAAACATAAAGATTAAGTCGCTTTTGCTCCTACTACAAACTTTAAGTCGCTTTTGCTCCTACTACAAACTTAGGCGCTAAAACGCTTACTACAAACCAAGGCGCTAAAGCGCCTACTACAAACCAAGGCGCTAAAACGCTTACTACAAACTTAGGCGCTAAAACGCTTACTACAAACTAAGGCGCTAAAGCGCCTACTACAAACCAAGGCGCTAAAGCACCTACTACAAACTAAGGCGCTAAAGCGCTTACTACAAACTTAGGCGCTAGCACCTACTACAAACTTGTTTAGGAAAAAAATAGGCGGGCCAAAACGGCGTTTCGTTGTACTATGTGACTACCAATTCGTTTATCCGCGCAATTAGTTGTACTTCGTTGTACTTGTACTACCAATTCGTTTATCCGCGTAATTCGTTGTACTTCGTTGTACTTGTACTACGTGACTACCAATTCGTTTATCCGCGTAATTCGTTGTACTTCACTTTATTTTTGAATAATATTATATGGACGGGTACTTATACACACTTCAGGGCACCGAGTTGATAAAAGTGGGCCATATTGTCGGATTGATAGGTAAGAGTTTTTCTAAACGATACTTGAAACCGACTTAACTCGCCTACTACAAACCGGCCTTTTCCGTACGGTATGGCATTGAGGTGAAACCGGGAGGTGGACAAGCGGGAGGGCACAACCCCAAAGGGGTTAAATGTTAAGAGCCACTGGTAAAACATTTGTAAATTCAATGCTTTACAGTAGAAATAGACAGGCTATGCAAAGCATCTACCAAACGCCAGACGGGCACCACTTCAATATTTGATAATTTCTCTTGAGGCGCGTTGGATTTAGGTACAATAGCGCGACTAAAGCCATGTTTAGCCGCCTCCCGTAAACGCTCTACCCCATTGGGCACCGGGCGAATTTCTCCCGCCAGTCCGATTTCGCCAAATACCACCAAGTTTTTAGACAACGTGACATTACGCAGACTTGACAACACGGCCACCAATACCGCCAAATCGGCCCCCGTTTCATGGACTCTGACACCACCCACAACATTAACAAAAACATCCATATCATAAGTGGCTATTCCCCCATGTCGGTGCAACACTGCCAGCAAAACAGCTAAACGATTTTTGTCCAATCCCAAAGCCACTCGGCGCGGATTGGGATTAGGTGTCTCATCCACCAAGGCTTGCACTTCCACCAACATCGGACGTGTACCCTCATGTGTCACCATGATCACACTGCCGGGCACTTCCGCTTCATCGCGTGACAAGAAAATAGCGGAAGGATTACTGACTTCTTCTAATCCTCTATCCGTCATGGAAAAAACGCCCAACTCATTAACCGCGCCAAAGCGATTTTTAATCGCCCGTATCACACGAAACCGAGTGCCGCTATCTCCTTCAAAATATAGCACCGTATCCACCATATGCTCTAAAACACGCGGCCCCGCTAACGCGCCATCTTTAGTGACATGTCCAACCAAAAACACGGCCGTATTCGTTTGCTTGGCAAAACGCACCAATTGTGCGGCACTTTCGCGGACTTGTGAGACAGAGCCTTGGGCCGATTGCAACTGATCAGTGTGTATGGTTTGGATAGAATCTATCACCATCACTTTGGGCCGTTCTTTTTCGGCCGTCGCCAGAATTTTTTCAATCTGCGTTTCAGTCAGCAATTTCACCCGATGGACATCCAAGCCCAAACGCTGAGCGCGTAAACTCACTTGCTGTGGAGATTCTTCACCAGTGACATACAAAGGCGGGGTGGGAGAAATTTGACTCAACTTTGATATCGTTTGCAGCAGCAAAGTGGATTTACCGATGCCCGGATCGCCACCAATCAAAACAATAGAGCCGCTCACCAAGCCGCCACCTAAAACATGATCTAGTTCAGTTATTCCCGTAGCCATGCGGACATCTTCTATCGCTTCTACCGCATCTAATAAACAAACGCTCGCTTCAAAGCCACTATAACTAACACGACGGTCTTGATACGTGCTAGGCGCTTCTTCTATAGACGTTTCTTCCAAGGTATTCCATTCGCCACATTCTGGACATTGTCCCACCCATTTTGGGGAAACAGCAGCACATTTTTGGCAACTGTAGGCGGTTTTTTTACGTGCCATAGCGGATATCACTTTTGGGTAATTGGTAATTGCTAATTGCTAATTTATAATTGCTAATTGAATATTTTTTCGTCATTATTATTTTCTAATGCGGATTAAGGGTTGAATTAATTATTATGAAATCAAGGATTTTAACGCATGCTTGCGCTAGTGACGCACGCACGCGCAAGTTTATTTGGTTGTCTCTTGCGTGCGTCTTTTGCGTTTATTTTGTGGGCCATGATTTGATTTGAAAACGTTCAAATCGTTTTATGGCCCCCAAATCAGGTCATCTAAATAACCCATTTTTTTTCACAGAGTGCCACAGAGTCTCACAGAGTTATAATGCTAAGAATTAACGCACGCTAGTGGCGCATGCATGCGCTGCGTGCGTGCGTTTGTTTCATTTTGGATACCATGATTTGATTTAAAATCATTCACGTTTTAACCCTTAATTCGCATTTCTAATTAATACAACAGTCGAGTTCAATTAAGAACAATTGAAATCAGTTCACGAACAAATTAACTGAGCCAACACGTATTTTGTAACTATACATAGCACCGTTACGAACTTCGTCTCAAGCGAAGCGAGATCACTTATGTGCATTTCTATCTTCCCGCTTAAACCTGTGGTACTGTGATACAACCCCGAAAGGGGGTGAATAGCCACAGGTGAAACCTGTGGTAAGGTTTTACCCCTTAGGGCAATGCTTAAAAAAAATAGAAATGCACCCCCCTTACGACGATATGCAATGCTCATTTTCAAGTTTCAATTTTCAATCGCATAATTAGCGTGTTATCCTACCCTAACGGTTTTTTTTATAACCATTTGAAGAGATTTTATTATTCGCGCTGCGCCATTCGCGCTGCGCCATTTTTGATGAGTTTTGCAAGAGGCCCTAAGGTAAATTCAATTCTTGGTAATCAGCAATGAACTGCGAAAAGCGAGCGTCCAAGCTCCAACCAACCACATCACCAATTACCAATTACCAATTAATTATTAAACGAGGCATCCCAAAATGAGTCAAACCCGATTAGCCTTCTGGCTGATATTTTTTCTCCCTCTGACAATGCCATTATATGCCGCTTATGATGACGATGAATCATCGGCCATCAAAAAGTACGTCTGTTGGCCCAATGGTGACTGCTACTACGGTGAATATGAAGACAACGAGCGGTCTGGCAACGGGATTTATATTTGGAAGAATGGGGATCGTTATGAAGGTGACTTTTTAGAAGGCCAGCGCGACGGGAGCGGGGTGTATATTTGGGCCAATGGTGACTATTACAAAGGCGATTACCTGGAAAACCGACGCGATGGTGATGGTATCTACATTTGGGCCAATGGTGACCGTTTTGAAGGTGATTTTGCCAATGGCAAACGTGATGACGGTCAACTCATCCGTGCATCAGAAGCGCCTCGCTCCGTACCAAAGCCCCCAACTATCAAGATAACTGCCAAACGTAAACGGACGCGTACTTATGATCGAAAACGAGGGTAGCCGCGGTCGATGACAGCGAGGCGGATGACGATGATGACGATGATGACGATGATGACGATGATGACACCACCGTAGCCGCGGCCGATGACAGCGACGATGATGACGACACCACCGTAGCCGCGGCCGATGACGGCGACGATGACAAGAAAACCACCGTAGCCAAGGCCGACGACGACGATGACACCGCCGATGACAGCGACGATGACAAGAAAACCACCGTAGCCGCGGCCGATGACAGCGACGATGACAAGAAAACCACCGTAGCCAAGGCCGATGACAGCGACGATGACAAGAAAACCACCGTAGCCAAGGCCGACGACGACGATGACACCGCCGATGACAGCGACGAGGACAAGAAAACCACCGTAGCCAAGGCCGACGACGACGACGACGACGATGACGACGATGATGACGACGATGACACCACCGTAGCCGATGACGACGATGATGACACCACCGTAGCCAAGGCCGACGACGATGACGATGACGACGAGGATGACACCGCTGACAAGAAAACCACCGTAGCCGAAGCCGATGACGACGAGGATGACACCACCGTAGCCAAGGCCGGCGACGATGACGACGACACCACCGACGCCAATGATGATGACGACGACACAGACGACAAAACCACCGTAGCCCAAGTTAATGACAGTGACGAGGCTAAGGACACCACGGTAGCCGACACCAAGCTCCGCGAATTAGCTGAGGCTAGTGCTCCCACGAAAGCTGACGACACCGATAAAAACGAAGCCACGACAAAGCAAACGAGCGCCAAAGACACCACACCAAGCACCACACTCAACGGCTTCGTTACCGTCAAATGGCCCAATGGCGACTCATACAAAGGCGAATACGTCAACGGAAAACGCACCGGCCAAGCGGCATACACTTGGGCCAATGGTAACCACTATTCAGGTGACTTTGTTGATGGCAAACGTCATGGCATTGGCGTCTATACTTGGACTAATGGTGATCGTTACGCCGGCGAATACGTTGAAGACCAACGCCATGGCAAAGGCCTGTATGTTTGGGCTAATGGTGATCGTTACGCCGGCGAATACGTTGAAGGCAAACGTCATGGCAAAGGCACACTCACTTGGGCCGACGGAGAAAGTTATGAAGGCGACTTCGTTGAAGGCAAACGGACCGGCAAAGGTGTTTATATATACAGCAGCGGCGACCGTTATGAGGGCTATTTTAAAGACGGTAGACGCACCGGCAAAGGCGTTTTCATTTCAGCCAACGGCACTCCTTCCGGGTTAGAATTTGAGGAAAAAACCTATTTTCTTGAAGAGTTAGAATTCAAGGATGGTACACTCGTTTCCGCCACTGCCCGTAGTAACGAGGAAGAAGAAACCGAGCCGAGCACGGAAGATGAAGAATACTACGAAGACGAATACTATGACGACCTCAATGCCATATCGTACCGCTTTTCGGTGAGGGCAACCATAAAGGATTGCCCCTACATTACATGACGGTTTGTAGGGGCAATCCCACGTGCAAAGCCCTTAGCAATCTCGAATAAACCAGCTGACAGATTCAAACAACAACTCACTTTTCCGCCAACGCTTTCCTTAAATCATCCAAAGACGTAATTGGCGCACGGCACTGATACCCCGTACAAATATAGGCCACCGCAGCCTCCTGAGGCTTTCTCTCAGCAAGAATACCGGGCAAATCCTTTGCCTCGGCAGGAATCGCAAAACACAAACGTTGCGGCGCATAAATCTTCTGACACTCAGCTTGCCACGCTTCCAACGTTTTTTCGTCGCCACGCAAAATGATTGTCTGCGGCGGAAATAAATAGTCTTCCACTGCCAACAACATCGTTGTGTGGGTAGAAGCCATTTGCGTAATACTTGACCAACCCGCTTGTATGGTTTTTTCGGCCGCGTCAAGATAACGAGTTTCTCCCAAAATAGGCCCTAACCGTCCCAACGCCAACGCGGCAATGCCATTGCCGCTAGGAATAGAATCATCCGCAAACGACTTAGGCCGCGAAATCAAAGTTTCATGGTTATGCGCCGTAAAATAAAAACCCCCTTGCGCCGTGTCAGCAAACTCCTCCAATAAAACCTCGGCCAATTCTATGGCGAACGCCATATCCCCATCGCGCCAACGCGCCTGTAGCAAAGTCAAAATGGCATCCAACAAAAAGGCATAATCATCCAAATAAGCATTCAAATGCGCTTTACCATCCTTATAAGTTGCCAACAACCGCCCGTTCACCCACAGCGTATTTTTTATAAAATCAAGCGCTTGCTCAGCAGCCTTCAAATAATCTTGACGGCCAAAAATCCGCCCAGTCGTTGCCATGCCCTTAATCATCAAAGCATTCCATGACGTTAAAATCTTCTCATCGCGCCCCGGACGCACACGCTCTTCACGATTCTGAAACAAAATATCACGCGCCTTATCCAAACGCGCCTCGACTTCTTCGAGGGGCAACTTGAAATGTTTGGCCGTTTTCTCGCCTTCATGGAAGACATGCAAATGCCACTTATCTTCAAAATTCGCCGGACGATTTAAACCAAAATGGTAGGCAAACAACTTATACAACTCCTCACTCAGTAAGTCTTTCATCTTATCCTTAGTCCAGACGTAAAACTTACCCTCTTCGCCTTCAGAATCAGCATCAAGTGATGAATAAAAGCCACCTTCTGGAGACCGCATTTCACGGATGACCCAATCGGCTGTTTCCAAGGCTGTCTGTTTAAACAAATCCCCCCTCTCCCCAAGGGAAGAGAGAAAAGAGAGGGGGGCCGTCCGTTTAGATAAATTCCTCCCCCCCTTTTGAGAAAGGGAGGAATTTGCCTTTTGAGAAAGGCTGGCTGAGCTATTAATCAACTGCCACGCCTCGCTATAGATACTCAAAAACGGCCCATTGTCATACAACATTTTTTCAAAATGGGGAACCATCCAAAGCTCATCGACAGAATAGCGGCAAAACCCCGCCCCTAATTGATCATAAATGCCTCCCAAGGCCATTTTTTTCAGAGTAAACAAGGCCATACCCAATCCCTCTTCATCTGGCTCACCCTGCCCGACCGTCATTTTATAATGATGCAATAAACGCTCGATATTAGGAATAGGGGGAAATTTCGGTGCGCCACTAAAACCGCCGTGAACATGGTCAAAACTTTGACCCAGTTGTGCGCGCACAGAACTGAATGGCTCTGCATTAATCTGTGCAGTGTCAATCATGGGCGATGCTTCAGAACTGCCTAACGTTTCTGCTAATGACCGCTTATGTTTTTTGATTTCCTCTTGACGCTCGTGGTAAAAGGTCGCGACAGTTTTCAATAAATCCTTAAAAGCCGGCATCCCATAACGCGGTTGCGGCGGAAAATAAGTGCCACCAAAAAACGGATACTGGTCTTGAGGACTTAAAAACATCGTCAAAGGCCAACCGCCGGCGCGTTGAGCAATCACAAGGTGTGCCCTTTGGTAAATCTTATCCAGATCAGGCCGCTCCTCACGATCAACTTTGAGATTGATAAACAACTTATTCATCAGCGTAGCGGTTTGTGAATTCTCAAACGACTCGTGCGCCATAACATGACACCAATGGCAAGCCGAATAACCAATAGACAACAAAATCGGCTTATTCTGTTGTTTCGCAAGCCGCAAGGCTTTATCACCCCAAGGATACCACTGCACCGGATTATGAGCATGTTGGCGTAAGTAGGGGCTAGTTTCATTAATGAGCGCATTGGTATACTGCGTATCTGGCTTCGTTCCCATCAACTCATCCTTAATAATTGATAATCAAACTCAATTATACCGGATAAAGTCTATAAATTTTCAGATTTTGGCAGGAGTCCAAACTTTAGTTTGGCAGTCGTCCAAACGTAAGAAAGGAGTCCAAACGACGCAACGTCGTTTTTAATTAACCGGAGAATACAGATGAGTAAATCCAAAACCCCGATGACTCCCAAATCTGCCGCCCGCATCCAAAGTGCCACGGCAAAAGCTAACGGTGGCAAGGTGCCCAAGAATCGTTTTGCAACCCGTGCCCAATCCGCGGCGGCGCGTCATACTGGAGGTAGCCCTAAGAAAAAGTAAGGTAGTCGTTTTAATAAATCCGATTTTTCCAAAAAATCGGATTTATAAAAAGAACCGTCCGCAAGATGTCCGTGCAATCATTTTTTGATAATCGTTTAATACGCACCTTCTGAGGGTGACTCAATCGTCATTTTATCTTTCACCTTAACTAATTAACGGGTGCATTCCCATTTTCACGGACAAGTATAACGGATACGCGTTCCGAAACGGATAGTGTTCAACCTGAAAATGGCAATTAAAAATTTTATTTCTTTCTTAATGAAAGAATAATTTCGTTTCATTCATCATAAGGTAAACTTTAAATAGGATTAAATTATTGATTAATCAATAAAAATTTAAAGCTATTGCTATTTTTAGGTTCAATGTGTTCAAGATATTTTATCCGTTTCGGAACGCGTATCCGTTGTACTTGTCGGTGGCGAGAGAGTGCGCCTTTACAAGGATTGTATCTAAAAAAGGATTGGATTGCCATCATGCTTAGGTTTAAATCCTTTCTAAAATTCTTGAGTACCCATCTTGAGTACAACGGATACGCGAAAAAAACGGATAAAGTCATTCGCTTGAACGATTTTATTAAAAGTCATCGAATGGGTCGATTTTGAACTCGTCAAAGTCACAGCTGCCCTCGTATTGGTGATTCTTCTGAGATTAGAATAATTAATTGAGCACTATCCGTTTTTTTCGTGTATCCGTTGTACTTTATCCGTTGTACTTGTCGGTGGCGAGAGAGTGCG
>NBMI01000301.1 GCA_002085445.1 Candidatus Parabeggiatoa sp. nov. 2 | reverse complement strand
AACGCTTGAGGTGGTTAGCCTTCCACGTCAAAAAAATGGACTCTCAAGCATTAATGTTACCCTAAGCTCTCATTAGGCGAGGGGATAAAGGGCTGATACTCCCTTATTCATAATTGTTGAATAACCCATAAAGGTAAGCATGTCAATAGTTATCAATAGAATTGCTATCTAATATACCCCTTAGTGGCTCATAGAGATTAACAAGTTAGCCCCTTTGGTACGAGATTAATATAAAAAGTGTAACTACCTAGCTTTAATAATACGCCTTATATATTAACCCGTCATAAAAATCCTGCCTTATGGCCACGTTGAGTATAATTAATTTAATTAATAACATCTTAACCGCTCCTAGAAATCTACTAAGTACCCGTGCAAAAGTTTTACAGTATTATGGATACAAAACTAATTGTTTTTGTTAGGTTTATTTTTTTAAAATATCTGCACGGGTACTTACTATCTACTACTATGTAGTAAAATGTAATCAGATCACGTCGGCCGAGCAGTATTGCCTAACGTTTCGTGTGCCGGAATTGCGCCGGTCAAGGTTCGAGAGAGGGGTTGCCCCTCCATCCCAGCCAAAGAACCTTGTGTTTGGCTGGATCGAGCAGTTAACTCTGTTGCCCGAACCTGTGCTACATGCACCACTGATTTGAGTTTCCTGGACACGCGCCGCCAGAACGACCACACATGCTTCTTCCGATTCCTCGCGGGTAGGGAGAAGGTGACATGGCCGCCCTTATTGTTTGGGATGAGAATTTCATCCTGACAACTTGACGGTGCGCGTTCAGAAAATCGGCATAGCCGCCGCGCTATGACCAATGCGGCAGCATGATGAACTGTCAATCCATAGCGAGAAGCGAATTTTACTCGACCAATTACTGAGGTAAACGCTGGATTGACTTTATAAACTCTCACACCATGCTTAAAAGCCCTAGCTTCTATAAATTGCTTGAATTTGTTGTAAGCAAAAGAACTTAGCATCCGAGCATTCTTATTAGAACGATTTTCTTTTAAAATACTCTTTTTCTGTGAAAAGTCCAGGTCTTCAATAACAACTGGTTTTAATGTCTTTTCTGAACGTTCGACAATGATCTTAACAGCTTCGCCAATGAGCGCTTCTGTTTGACCTTTCGACTTGCCATAAGTATTAAATGGTATAGTTTCGGTCTCAATAGCATTACCAAATCGGTCTGTTTCAACTAAAGCAATGTGATTGGCGTTTAAATCTATGCCTATTGTACCTATGTGTTTGATGGTTTTAATGGGAATTTGTGGTATCGCGGTACTTACAAACACCCGCCACCCTTTTTTATCACGCAAGAACCTATAAGTAATTGCTTGACCATAATGTTTTGTTTCATAACTTTTAAGACTTTTTAGGACACGACGCGCTTCGTTATCGTTCAACGCGGCTTCAATTACCTCTTGACCGTATTCAAATTTAACCCCAGGAATGGAAACATATTTACCATGTTTAGGTACTAAGCCATCCGGCATTCGTACCCGCAAAGTCAAAGTCCCATCTTTTTGGCGTTTTGCGGTACAAAGTTGGTTTCCAGCTGTTTCATCTTTTGAACCAACCAAAATAAACTGATTGCTACGGGCTTTTTGCCAATCAGACTTCCATTGCTCAAAGCTTTTATAGCCATTGGCTTTTAAATCAAATTGTGCATTAAACAACTTTTTGGAGCCAAAACAAATACGAACACGCCCAGTAGCCTTATCTGATTTCAATTGTTCTAGACGCTTCTCTAATCGTGCGAGACGACGCTTTTTTTGATGAATTTTGTTCAAATGTTTTTGACGTTGATTAGGTTCAACCGTTTTTTTAGACAGTTTTTCAATCGTTTTTCGAGCGGAATCAACTCGTTCTTGATTCTCTTTAATATGACGGTCAAGATTAGAACGATAGGAATCAACCTTACCTTTCAAAGTCAAATTAATAGAATTAAAATGCCTAGACAAGATACCAAAAAAGGACACAAAAAAAGATTTAATCTTATTAAAAACTTTTTTCGTGCCCACTTTTTGTGTTTGGGTTTTTACAAAAAGTTTGCGTTCGACTTGTGAAAGTAGGTCGGCACAGTCGTCCAATGCACCTGACAAGTCCAGAGGCAAATCCCTCAAGCGAGTTTGATAAGTACTAATAGGCACTTCTTCACTCGTTTTTATCGTTGTTTTTTTACTCATGATTTTTGACCTGTTACGTAAACGGATTTTTGATTAAAATGATAAATAGATAAGACTGATATGTCAACCATAAGATGCACGAATCTATCAAGTCACAATTAATATATTATGCTCCCTTATGCTCAGACTATATCAGATAGTTTGATATAGTATAAGATAGTAGTAGATTTTTCAACACTGCTGTTAGCCCTTAATTTGCAGTGAAATTGAGGAGTTTAGGCCCAAGCGTGAAAACAATGCACCAACAAATCCACCCCCCCAAAATACCCGTTTCAAAATGGACTATGCACACCTTTTTTATTGACTTGATTTATAAGCTATTTTTTATTGGCTAATTCGGGCGAGGAACGAATCCCAACCGTTGTTAACCCAATAAAATTGGGGGATTTTACACACACATTACAATTTATGTGCATAGAGTCGTTCAAAAGGGGTGTACTCGAGCAGATGCCGGTATTTTATTTGTCCGCATCGCCCTAATGGTTTGTCACCCAGCCGAATAAATTGTGCCACGCAATAGTGATCGGAACAATTTTTGCTTAATTACTAACTTATTGTTATTTAATATATTTTAGTGCCAAAGAAATCCGATTTTTTAAAAAAATCGGATTTCTATGTCTTTGAGACATCGGATTTTTAGCACTGAAGGAGAAAAATGTCTAGGTTTATCAAATGGATAATCATCTGGTTCTTTGTAGCCGTCGTAAGCGGCTGCGAACCGCAAAAGCAAGAAACTCAACAAAAAGTCACTCAGACTCAACCAAAACATCTGGGTTATTTGCGACTGCCTTTGAAAAAGGCCATCACAACCCTCGATCCCGGCAGAATTTTTGACATCGGCCAGATTGAAGTTGTTGAACAACTTTTTCTGGGATTGACTGATTTTGACCCTAAAACTTATGAGGTAGTGCCAGAGCTTGCCAAGGATTGGCAAGTGAGTAAAGATGGCACAATTTATACTTTCAAGCTCCGTCAAGACGTGAAATGGAGCAATGGTGAGCCGGTGACGGCCCACGATATTGTTTGGGCGGTTCGGCGCAATATTGCCAAAGAAATAGACTCACCTTACGCTTTTATGCTTGACATTCTCAAAAATGCTTGGGCCATCAAACAAGGCCACATAACAGATGTCACAAAACTGGGTGTCCGTGTCATTGACGACTACACGGTTGAATTTACGCTGGCGGCTGCCGCCGGCTATTTTCCCGCCTTGGCGAGTCTTTGGGTATATCGTCCTCTGCCACGCAAGGTTATTGAACAATATGAGGAAAACTGGACTGAGCCAGCACACATCCAAACCAATGGCGCTTATAGACTAACGGAATGGAATAAAGGTAAGCAGCTCGTTTTGAAAAAGAATCCCCTTTATTATGAAGCCGATAAAGTCAACATTCCCGAAGTGCATTACCACATTGTCCCCGGAAATTCATTAGCTTTAGCCCTGTATGAGAAAAATGAACTCGATATTATAGGCGGACAAGTCTATCTCCAACTGCCAGAGAGGGAAATGTCCCACATTAAGTCTGATCCAGTTTTGCGCCAAGAAAGACAAATCACTCCCTCTTTTTGCACGGAGTGGTACGGTTTCAACACCCAACTGCCCCCAACGGATAAGCCACTGGTTCGTAAAGCCATTGCCGCGGCTATTGACAAAAAAACTCTGCTCACTTTCGTTACCAAAAGCGATGCTTCCCCGGCGACGACTTTTACCCGTCCGCCGGTTTTTGGCGCGGTTGATCCAAAAAAAGAAATGGGTATTGAATTTAGCCCCAAACAGGCGAGGGCATGGTTGGCGAAAGCGGGTTATCCTAAGGGTGAAGGATTTCCCAAAGTGGTTTTTATGTACAACGCTTCCAAGATTCACCATAAAGTAGCTGAAGCGCTTAAACTCATACTTAAACGTAATTTAAATATCGACATTGAGATACGTGCATTTGATTTTTTCTCCTACGTGGACATGCTCAAGCAACCCAACAAGCCGCATATTTTCCGTATGGGCTGGTGCTCGGACTATCCAGATGCCGATGCTTGGTTAGGTGAAGTTTTTCATCCTGACGACGGCATCAACTGGATAGGTTGGAATAACCGTGAATTTGCCGACGTGCTTGAACAGGCACTGCGGGTTGAAACCCCCGCTAAACGTAGAAGACTATATCGTCGTGCCGAGCAAATTCTGACCGAAGAAGAAGTAGCCATCGTACCCGTCTCTTTTTCAAATACCCAGCTTTTGGTGAAACCTTGGGTAAAAGGTTGGTACTACATGGCATTTGGTGGTCAACATATCCGTAACTGGGCTTTAGAAGATTAATAGAGTTTGTAAGAGGAACTTGCTCGGCAACGAAACTTCGTTATCGATCTCCGCTCGTTATACCAATTCTTAATTGAAATTCCGTTTATGGTGTGCCGTTTATGGCATTATTAATTGGGCGATATTAATACAGCCCTCAGCCCCAACGGGGCGATAAGTTAAGCTTTTCGGTGAGGGCAACCATAAAGGATTGCCCCTACACGACATGACGGTTTGTAGGGGCAATCCCTTGTGGTTGCCCTTAACTTAATGGCATTGGGAGGGAAGGAGGGAAGCTAACAAAACCCTTATTTTAGGACAGCTCTATTAATGTAGCCAGGGGCAACGCCCCTGGTGGGAGAGCCCCAACGGGGCGACATTAATATAGCCAGGGGCATCGCCCCTGGTGGGAGAACGATATTAATATAGTTTGGCAAACTTCCGAGGTTTGCCCCAACCAATATCTTTCTAAACAACTATAGGATGAGGAGATTATTACTATGTCTGAGGAAAGCATGCCAACCGACGATCAGCCTGAGTTGGAGCACCCTGAGTTGGATGATGAAGACGTGGAGGAGAAGAAAAGTCCGTCTAAAAGGAAATTCTATTTATTGGCTCTTTTCTTAATTGTATTTATGATTGTCATCTGGCAAGGCAACTTTTTTTCTTCTGAAGAGTCACCTGAAGAGCCTATTTATCTGGCCGTCGTGGGGCCCATGAGCGGCAAAAGTAAAGTCAACGGGAAAGCATTGGTCAATGGAATTAATCTGTATCTTGACAAAATTAACCAGCAGGGCGGTATTGATGGCAAGCCCGTCAAGTTGCTAACCTTTGATGATCAAAATAAGCCAGAACTCGCCAAAAAATTGGCCTTGGAAATCGCCAAGAATAGCAAAGCCCTCGCGGTGATTGGTCATTACACCAGCTCTGCGTCTCTTGCCGCGGCCCCTATTTACAAAAAATACGGCATTCCCGCCATTTCTGGCTCAGCCACGGCCGATGAAATCACACGGGACAACGAGTGGTATTTCCGCACCATTTTCAACAATAGCGACCAAGGTGCGTTACTGGCTAATTATGTCTCTAAAGTCCTCAATTATGAGGAGGCCAATATTCTCTTCGATGAAGATGCTTACGGTTCTACGGTCGCGGCCGCCTTTGCCCAAAACGCGAAAAGGATTGGGCTAGAAATTAAACATCAGTGGCATTTTAATTCTGAGGCCGGCCTTAAAAACAGCCTGAGAAATCTGATGGTTACCCTGAGCGCCTCACCCAAAAAACCCGGTATTCTTTTTCTTGCCACGCATTCAACCGAAGCGGCAAAAACCATCACGGTACTGAGACAACAGCTAGATGACATCAATGTCCCAATCATTGGTGCCGATGCACTATCAAGCCCTAATTTTCTGCACAAACTCAAGCAGAATCCACAAGAGCAGATTCAACCAGGCTATTACAGCGATGGTATTTATCTAACAGCACCATTACTCTTTGATCTGGCCGATGAACGCGCTCAAGATTTTAGGTATGCCTTCTTCAAAAAGTACCAAGAAGAACCCATGATAACCTCGGCCATGTATTATGATGCCGCGATGGTTGTCCTTGATGCCATTAGGAAAATGCTGGAACAAGGACAGGCAACCACTCTGACGGAAAAACGTAGACAGATTAAGGATGGCTTATGGCAGTTAGCTCAGGTAGAAAATGCCATTGAAGGGGTGACGGGTTCTCTCTATTTTGATGACAAGGGTGATGTCGTTAAACCAATACCGATTGGCATTTATAAGAATGGCCGAGCCATTGCCGCCAGCCGTCAATTCCAACCGTTGCAAAGTGTGCATAATAGAGGCAATCTCTTGCAAGAAGTGTTGGATAATCAAATTATTGAAGTCAATGGCCGGTTTATGAGTCAGGCTCAGGTGGTTTATGTGGGCCTAGATTTCACCGACGTGAGTGAACTTGACATCCAAGATTCTTATTTTACGGCGGATTTTTATCTATGGTTCCGCTTCAAAGGCGATTTTGATGACAACAATATTGAGTTGATCAATCTCTTTGAGCCAACCAAACTGCCTAAAAAAGAACTTATTTCTGAGTGGCATTCACCGGTTGAAGCGGGTGTTACCACAAGAACTTATCGAGTCATAACCAAGTTCAAAGTGGACTTGGATTTTCATAAGTATCCTTTGGATCAACAGGTTTTGCCCATCTACTTTCGACATAAGACATTGACTAGAAACAAGTTAATTTATGTCGTCGATAGACAGGGGATGGACCTAGATAAATTGGAGACTGCCATTCAACAACAAGCCAACAAGTTTTTTTCGATTGGAGGATGGTCTGTTAAGAAGCTCTTCTTTTTCCAAAAAATCCAGATAAATGATTCAACGCTGGGTATTACCGAATTTTTCGGTAAACAACAGCGAATAGAATACTCACAATTCAATGCTGCCATAACCATTAATCGGGATATTTTGAGTTTTATATTAAAAACGCTTCTGCCGGTTATTTTTTTAGTGGCGTTGGGTTATGTTGCCTTTTTTCTCAAGGATTTTTCTAATAAATTGGGTATTGGTACCAATTTGATACTGGCAACCTCGCTTTTTCACTTACAACTGGTTTCTAATCTGCCCCAAATTAATTATCTGGTTTTGATTGAGTTTTTTTTCTATCTGGTTTATATACTGGCGCTCTTTATTATTATGATAGCCCTTTTAACTCACATCTATGAGGACGATAAGAGTCAGAAGAACCAGATTCTTCTCAATCGCCTTAACCTGTTTGGTAGGATAATTTATCCACTTATTCTTACTGGTTTTGTGGGTGTAATCGCTTACCAGAACTTTCATCTGCTCCAGTAATATCCGAAAGGCTGAGATAAACCCCGTTAAAATGGATTTATTCTCCCAAGTTTTTGGAGAGGTTCTTAGCAAAAGTGTGCACAAATTTTGCATCAGTGTGCAGTCTAGCGAGACACTCATTTGGTCATAAATGGGCTGTGGTACCAATATGATAGTGGTAAGGGAAAATAAAATACCCACACAAAATGATCGATCCCATGTTTTTTGAAAAAACGTTATTTCTCAATGGGTATATTATTTTCACGCTCCTTCCTAACCTCGCTGTTTCACTTAAAATTTCAACTCCTTTGGGGTTGTACCCTCAATGCCATTAAGTGTAGGGAAGTGTAGGGGCAATCCCTTGTGGTTGCCCTACAAACCGTTATGTAATGTAGGGGCAATCCTTTATGGTTGCCCTCACCCAAAAGCTTAACTTAATGGCATTGGGTTGTACCCTGGGGTGTTAAATTTGAGCCATTTTTGCCATTATTTTTTGACCCTCTTTTTAAACGCTTTTTGTCATTTCGACAGACGGAGAAATCCTCCAATACCCAGACCACCCTGCATGGATGGTAGCGAGAACCTCATGGCGGGTGGTACGAGGATTTTTGCTTTCTGGCACTAGGGCCAACTCTTATAATGGCTCAAGGTATTTCAACTCATGGCCCTATTGATACCTCTTTCAATTGTAGTTGACGGAGTTTGTAGTAGGCGATTCATCGCCACCGCCTAGTGGCTAAATGAACGAAAAACGACAGTTTGCCAGACTGATGGCCGTC
>NBMI01000300.1 GCA_002085445.1 Candidatus Parabeggiatoa sp. nov. 2 | reverse complement strand
TACTAACTCTCTTATAGTGCCCTTTAGGGTACTTAAGCTTTTAGACAACGGCTTTAGCCGTTGGCGTTAGGGTGGTATGGAAACTTCCGCCTTACTGTACTAGTATAAAACGTTGCTTAGTACCGGACAATTTTTACGTGATTTTTTGTCATTTCGGCTCCCGACTCAGTGAGGAAATCATTTATACTCCCGACTCAGTGAGGTTCATGGAAAGATTAACACGTTGAAACCGAAATATTTATCCCGCCTATCGATCTGACATCAAAAATGTCCGCTACTGAATCACCAAAAAAGGAATCAGTCATGTTTCAAAATGTGAAAATAACTATCCGATTATACGCCAGTTTTGCACTGATGATCGCGTTTATGATTATCGTGGGTTTATTTGCCATGTTCCAGATGCAGACTTTGTCTAAACTCACCACCAAATTGTACAACCACCCCTTAACGGTGAGTAATGCGGTGCGTGATGTCAATATCAACATTATCAAAATGCACCGCAGCATGAAAGATGTCGCCCTTGCTTCGGACGATGCGTCTTTAGAAGCGGCTGTCCAAGCTGTCAATTCCTACGAGAAACAAGTCTATGACAATCTTGATGTCATTTCGGCCCGCTTTCTTGGTGACAAACAAGATGTTGAAGCGTTAAAAAAACGCGTTATTGAATGGAAACCCATTCGTGATGAAGTCATTGCCTTAATGAGGCAAGACAAAAGGGACGAAGCGGCCGCCATTACCAAAGGAGCGCAACATGTTGCCAACTTAGAAGCCACCATGAAGAAGCTGACAGAGTTTACCAACCGCAAAGCCGATGACTTTTTAGAAAATGCCAAGGCCCAAGAAAGCAAACTAAAAATATGGGTTTATGCTGTCATGGGGATAGTTATACTCATTGGTGGATGGATTGCGTTTTTCATGTCACGCACAATTACCCATTCGTTGAATTTAGCCATCGGGATTGCCAATGCGATTGCCACTGGCAACCTGAATAATCAGATTGAATTCAACACCAAAACTGAAACAGGGCAATTGTTGCAAACACTTGATCGCATGCAAACCCAATTACGGGAGCGCCTTGACGAACTTGACAAGACACAAATCCAGTTGCGCGAACGCATTGAAGAAGAAAAACGTATTGCTGATGAAGCCTTGCGTATCAACCGTGCTTTGGACAGTGTATACACCAGCGTCTTGATTGTTGACTTCAATTACCAAATCATCTACCTCAATAGCGCAGCGCAAAGCTTGTTCAAAAAAGAACAAGAAAAAATGGGTACCAAGTTACCTCATTTTGATGCCAATCATCTACTAGGTGCCAGTATTGATGTTTTTTATAACAACCCTGCCCAGCAACGTCAACTCTTCGCTGGACTGACCAACAGTCACCTTTCTACGCTGAATATAGGTGGTTTGACCATTGATACCACCATCACGCCAGTGATTAATACCAGCGGTGAACGTTTAGGCACCGTCTTTGAATTCAACGATCGCACTCAACAAGTCGCCACGGAGCAAGAAATCAATGCCGTCATCCATGCCGCCTCCGAAGGCCATTTCAAAAAACGTATCAACCTTGAAAACAAAACGGGCTTTTTCAAAACCTTCAGCGAAAGTATTAATCAAATCATGGCCTTCAATCAGGACATGATTAAAGACATCATGCGACTGTTGTCGGCATTGGCTCAGGGAGACTTAAGCCAAACCATTGAGAACAACAACTACGTCGGGGCTTTTGAACAACTCAAAGAAGATGCCAACGCCACCGTCTCGCGCCTAACGGAAATTATGACGGAAATATCGCGCTCGGCCGAAATTGTGGCTACCGCGACCGAAGAAATCTCGCAAGGCAATCTCAGCCTCAGCCAACGCACCGAACAACAAGCCGCTTCACTGGAAGAAACCGCCGCCAGCATGGAACAAATGACCAGCACCGTCCAACAAACGGCTGATAATACTAAACAAGCCACCCAATTAGCTTTCAGATCAAGGACGAGGCTTTGCCGTGGTTGCTTCAGAAGTCCGCAACCTTGCCCAACGCAGTGCCGCCGCTGCTAAAGAAATCAAAGGCTTAATCCAAGACAGCGTGACCAAAGTGGAAGAAGGGACGAAACTAGCCAATCAATCGGGCCAAACATTAGAAGAGATAGTATTATCTGTCAAAAAAGTCACCGACATCATTACTGAAATTGCCGCTGCCAGTCAAGAACAATCTTCTGGTATTCATCAAGTCAACAAAGCTATCGTGCAAATGGATGAAATGACCCAGCAAAATGCGGCCTTGGTTGAAGAGGCAGCCACTGCCAGTGGTGCCATGAAAGAACAGGCACAGAGTCTTAAAGAGCAGGTAGCATTTTTCTTTGTGGGTGAGCAAGTTCGGCCTCAGAACACCAAATCAAAAATCACTACCGAAAAAATCGCTACCTCGCATAAAATACATTATGACGAAAACGATGAATGGCAAGATTTTTAAATCAGCCCTTTCAGTTATCAGTTATCAGTTATCAGTTATCAATAAAGATGGAATTTCATATAGAATACTTGGGAGGACTCCAAGCTTTAGCTTGGCCGTACCGGAGTCCAAACTTTAGTTTGGCAGTCGTCCGTTTGACAGGAGTCCAAACTTTAGTTTGGCAGTCGTCCAAGTTTGGACGGATTTCAGATAGATTTTACCCGTCAAAACAATGTTGACAGACTACTAGCATTTGAGGGCCAGGTTGGCGAATTGATTGAAGGCCCTTTTCCCTAAAAACTTGCTACTTGGACAAGTAGGACACACCCAAGTTTGTACAAAAGGAGGAGTCCAAGCTTTAGCTTGTCCGTACCAAAGGCCGGACTCCAAGCTTTAGATTGGCCGTACAAACTAAAGTTTGTACTCCAAAGTTTGTAAACAATGATAACTGATCACTGTTCACTGAAAAAACTGATCAGTGAAAAAAGGAATTTAACATGAACGATACCATTGACAAAGCAATTTGGGCGCATAGTAGCTGGAAAGTCCACCTTAAAAATGCCATAGAAACCGGGCAAAGTGATTTCACCGTTGAACAAGCGCAAAATCACCATGCCTGTGCCTTTGGAAAATGGCTTGATTCCGCAGAGGGAAGAACTTTGCCACACTACTTGGAAATAGCTGAATTACACAGAGAATTTCATCAGGAAGCGTCTCACATACTCAATCTAGCACTGACGGGGCGAAAAAGCGAAGCAACCGATAAAATGCACTTGGGTAGCCCATTTAGTCAACTGACAGCAAGATTGGTTAATAAATTGGCTGAAATCGGACAACCCAAACAAGAGTCCAAACGTTAGTTTTGCCGGACTCCAAACCGGAGTCAATAAAAATCCGATGTCTTTAAGACATCGGATTTTTTGAAATCACCAAGTAACCGGAGACTCACAATCAATGTTTAATAACATGAAAATCGGCACCAAACTATTCGCCGCTTTTTTAGCAATAGCACTCATCTTCTCTATTGCCGGTACAGTTTCTTTGCTCGAAAGCCGTAACGCACTTTCAAAAGCTGCTTTTAACCAACTTGAAAGTGTCCGGGAAGACAAAAAGGCCCGGGTGGAAGAGTATTTTGCAGAACGCGAAAGCGATATGCACGTCCTTTTAGAAACGGTAGCTCTCTTCAGGCAAAACGCCTTCCAACGGCTTCAAGCTGTCCGAGACAGCAAAAAGTTCCAGTTGGAACAATACTTTCAAGAACGTTTACATAACGTCACGCTGACCTCGAAAACTGTTTCCATTTCGCAGGCATTACATCAATTTGAAGAGGCGCTTCACATAGAAGACCAAACTTCTCGGCAAAAAACTTGGCAATCCATTGAGAAAAAATTTGACATCGAACTGAAACAGTTCAAGGAAAAACATGGCTACCACAATTTATTCCTCATCGCTAAGGATGGCCATATTGTTTACTCCGCTTCTCAAAGTGTCGTGGTTGGCAAAAATGTGCTAAGCCGCGAGTTAAAGAACAGTCCTTTGAAACGCGCTTTCCAAAAAGGACTTAAAGAGGTAGCCATTCAGGATTTTGCGCCCTGTCTCTTATCAGAAGGGAACCCGCAAGTCATCTTTTTGGCAGCCCCGGTTTTTCTCTCCGGTAAACTCATCGGCGTTTTGCTGCTATCCGTCACCTCTGACCGAATAAACGCCATTACACAAAAGCGTCAAGGGCAGGGGCAAACCGGAGAAGCTTACTTGGTGGGCGCACTGAACGGTAAAAGCGTCTATCGCAGCGACAGAATGGTTAAGGGAAAAACTCAACCGGTTATCGGTGCAGAAACAAGTAGCAAAAACATTAACAAAGCCCTCGCTGGGCAATCGGGCACCGAAATCAAGATGGGCAGTACCGGCACTGTCGAGATAACGAGCTATGCCCCGCTACAAATTCCCGGACTGAAGTGGGCCATTATTACCACAATCGGGTTAGAAGAATCGCTCACTCCCACACGGAAAGGAGAGCAAGAGGCCTTCTTCGCCAAATATATTGCCCAGTATGGTTATTACGATCTCTTCTTGATTCATCCCCAAGGGCACATTTTTTACACGGCTAAGCATGAAGCGGACTACAACACCAATATCCTCACCGGCAAGTACGCCAATTCTGGACTGGGTAAATTGGTTCAAGAAGTGTTAAAAACAAAAGCCTTCGGCATAACTGACTACGCGCCTTATGCCCCCAGCAACGATGAGCCTGCCGCCTTTATCGCGCTACCCCTATTTCAAAAGGATACTGTTGAAATGGTGGTAGCCGTGCAATTGAGTGACGTGGAACTCAGCAAAATCATGCAGCAACGTGCCGGGATGGGTAAAACGGGTGAAGCCTATCTGGTAGGTAGCGATAAGCTCATGCGCTCTAATTCTTTCCTTGATCCGGTGAATCGTTCGATAAAAGCCTCTTTTGCCAACCCCACCACCAGCGCTGTCGATACAGAAAGCAGTCGCGCCGCGTTAGCCGGCGAAACCCGTACCCAAACGATTAAGGATTACCGTAACACTTCAGTCCTATCGGCCTACACCCCCGTGAAAGTAGGCAACACCACTTGGGCGCTACTCGTTGAGATTGACAAAGCGGAAGCTTTCGCGGCTCTGACAAAAGTTGAATGGTCACTCGGTATGACTGCTCTGCTTAGTATCGTTATTATTATTGGTATTGCTTGGTTGCTCACTCGCAGTATCAAACATCCCTTAGCTCATTTGGTAGACATTTCCAAGGCCATTGCCGCGGGTAATTTGAATAATGACATTAAAGTCACGGGCAAAGACGAAATAGGCCAACTGCTCCAAGCCTTTGCCGACATGCAAACGCAGTTAAGAGAACACTTGGAAAAAGAAATCAATAACGTCATCTATGCCATTTCCCAAGGCAATTTTGAAGAACGTATCAGCCTTGAAAACAAAACAGGCTTTTTTAAAACGCTCAGCAACAGTATCAATCAAATTGTTGAGTTCAATCAGAGTATTATTGAAGACATCATGCGACTGTTGTCGGCCTTGGCTCAGGGAGACTTAAGCCAAACCATTGAGAACGACAACTACGTCGGGGCTTTTGAACAACTCAAAGAAGATGCCAACGCCACCGTCTCGCGCCTAACGGAAATTATGACGGAAATCTCGCGCTCGACCGAAATTGTGGCTACCGCGACCGAAGAAATCTCGCAAGGCAATATAAGCCTCAGTCAACGCACCGAACAACAAGCCGCATCGCTAGAAGAAACCGCCGCCAGCATGGAACAAATGACCAGCACCGTGCAACAAAGTGCCGATAATGCCAAAGAGGCAACACAATTGGCTATCAGTGCCAAAGAGCGTGCTGAAAAAGGATCAAGGACGAGGCTTTGCCGTGGTTGCTTCAGAAGTCCGCAACCTTGCCCAACGCAGTGCCGCCGCTGCTAAAGAAATCAAAGGCTTAATCCAAGACAGCGTCGCTAAAGTAGAAGAAGGCACCGGGCTGGCTAATCAATCGGGAGAAACGTTAGAAGAGATAGTCACTGCCACGAAAAAAGTCAACGACATCATTGCTGAAATTGCGGCTGCCAGTCAGGAACAATCATCTGGTATCAATCAAGTCAACAAAGCGGTCGTGCAAATGGATGAAATGACACAACAAAATGCTGCCTTGGTAGAAGAAGCCGCCTCTGCGAGTGAATCCATGAAGGATCAGGCGCAAAGCCTGAAACAACAAGTCACATTTTTCAATCTTGGTCAGGAAATCTCACCACCGCCTAAAAAAAGGAAGAAAAAGAACGCACCCCAAAATCGTTCACCGTTGCCGTCATCTCATCACAATGACGACGACGATGGGTGGGAAGATTTTTAATTTTATCAGTAGGGTGGGCAACGTTGTTGCCCAGCATCGTCGTATTTTGGGGCCGACAAGAAAAACAACCTGTATGGATTTATTCTTAATGCGAATCAAGGGTTGAAAAATCCATTGAAACCTGGGGCTTTCTTGCGGCTATATTAATGTCATGCGAATCAAGGGTTGAAAAATCCATTGAAACCTGGGGCTTTCTTGCGGCTATATTAATGTCGCCCCGTTGGGGCTTTAGCCCCTTCGGTTAATGGCATTGCTATTCTTAATGCGAATCAAGGGTTGAAAAATCCATTGAAACCTATGCGAATCAAGGGTTGAAAAATCCATTGAAACCTGGGGCTTTCTTGCGGCTATATTAATGTCGCCCCGTTGGGGCTTTAGCCCCTTCGGTTAATGGCATTGCTCTTGAGAAGGGATAGGGGTGTGTCAAACCGTGCGAAGTATAAACTGATAACTGTTCACTGATAACTGTTCACTGAAAATAATGATGAATGAAGAAAAGAACCAATTGCAAACCAACGCCACTGACAGTCAGGCCGAATCTACCTCACAGCAGAATGAAACGACACCAGTGACAGAAAACAATGATGCTTCCCCAGAACCACTCGCTTCCCTAAAGAGCGAATGGAAAAAGGTTGATTTGGAACCCACCTTGACGTTGGCACAATTGAAGGAGTTGCACCAACAATTGTCTCAATACCATGATTGTCGCGTACAATTGTGTGGCGCAAAGGTTGAACGGATAGATACCGCCGCTTTACAACTGCTGTTGGCTTTCAGGAATAGCCCATATGTGACAGTCGGTTGGATAGAGCCTTCTGCTGAACTCTGTTACGCGGCACACTTGCTTGGACTATCGTCCCATTTAGGCTTGCCAGCGAACGAGCCTAAGCCATAAATCAATAGAATATCTCAAACCGGAGTCCAAACTTTAGTTTGGCAGTCGTCCAAACCGGAGTCCAAACTTTGCTCCAGTTTGGAGAGAGCAAAAACGTAAGGAAGGCAGAGTAGTGATACGCGGGCCCCTGTTATTTACCTAATTTCTGGCGGGTTATTTGGACTATCTATTTTGAGGGCCATAAAATACTTTTTCAGTATTCAAATTAAGTTATGGCCCTCTGTCGCGCTTATATAGTGCTAAAAATCCGATGTCTTTAAGACATCAGAAAGGAGTCCAAACTTTAGTTTGGCGGCTGGAGTCCAAACTTTAGTTTGGCGGCCAAACCGGAGTCCAAACTTTAGTGTTACGGCGCTCAAACTTCGTGAGCGAGCTTCGCTACGATAAAAAAAAGCGAAAATTATGATCGAGACAAAAGTTTTTCGCTTAAAAAACTTTTGCGTAAACAGTTTGGACGGATTTAAGGGCACTGCCTTCCTTAGGTTTGGAGTCCTGCCAAACTAAAGTTTGGACTCCTGCCAAACTAAAAACTTTGCTCCAGTTTCGCGGAGCGAAACTGGAGCAAAGTTTGGACTCCTGATGAATTATTTCAATATATCAAGCACGTTTTCAGGTGGACGGCCTAAAACCACTTTATTTTGATAAACAACGATGGGCCGCTCTATGAGTATTGGGTTTTGAATCATTATCTCAAACCATTTTTCTCTTGATAGTGGCTGAGAGATAGATAAACCCAGCTCGGAAAAGCGTTTTTCCTTGGTTCTTATCAGAGCAATGGGTTCTATCCCAAGTCCTTGACAGATATTGTCTAGTTCTTCAGAGGTGGGTGGATTCTCCAAATAGTTAATGGTTTCTACCTCCACCCCTTGCTCTTGCAAGAGTTTGAGTGTTGCTCGGCTCTTGCTACAACGTGGATTGTAGTAAATTTTGGCTTGTGACATGAAACTTTTTGCCTTTACAAAGGAGTAGTGCCCCAAAAGGTAGTGGTAGCAAACGGTTGGAACAAACCTCCGATAGACGACAAACATCGGAGGTTTTGGCCCCCAAAATATCTCGTTTGGGGAGGGTGAGGCGATAAATCGCCTACTACAAACACCGTCAGTGAGGCGATAAATCGCCTACTACAAACTACAAACAAACACCGTCACTTTTTCAGCGGATTGACGACTCGGTGGAATTGTGACGAATCAAGAAGATAAAGGGATGATCGGCACGGAATTCGGGAGTGGGTGGTGGTAGGCCTCTTGTGCCAATCATCACACCGGTTGCGGCGGCGGCCTCTGTCCCTTTTTCATTCACATCCACAAAGGCTTTGTGGACGATAGATGTGATATGCAATTCTTTGACTCCATCTATGCCAGAGAAGTCCGCGTTCTCGTTGAACGCATCGGGCATACCCATCGAGGCCAGTGTTTTGGATAAATTGAACCCAGTGCTTATCTTGAATTTCGGCAGGAAAACCTTAACCTTCTGTCGCCACTGTAAATTGTCTAGCCATTGCTCAAGGTTTTTCCCTTTGAGCGATTTCTCCAGTTTGGCGAGTCCATTACGCTGACGCGGCAATAGGACAATCATAGAAATATTATTGTCGCCGTAGGAGGGAAAATCCTGAGGTCATCATCGGCACCCGAACATCCTTAGTGGAAGTTACCCAAAACGACGCCTTTTTCGTGTCGCCCGTTTTAAACGGACTCGCCCAGTTACCTTTGAAGTAAATGGCATTAACAAGAACAAGGCGAGTCAGGTGATCGATGAGACCGGGTTTGATGAGGTTTTTGATTTTCTTGTTAGTTTGCTCCTCTACCCAAGCGTTGATCTCCTTACGGATCGTTTGATAGGCGGTTCTGAAGTCAACTTCTTTCAGTTTAGCCTGATAATAGTTCTCCACTGAGTCTTTAAAATTCTCCAGAAAGGGATATCCTTTCTGGCCCCAGAATGCATTGGCAATGCGTATCTCAAGGTTACTTGCCTTCTTGGCCGCATCATTCACATCGTTTTGCAGATGGTAAAAGGCCGTGTGAAGTTCAGCTTGCTCTTCAGGGAAATGCAAAACCTTGGACATTTGCGTCGCCGTTCTTCCGCCAGCCCCGGCATAAGTCATGGCGAGGGCCGTGGAAAGACTATAAGGAGAGAAAAACAAGTTGTCGCTCTTGCCCTTTGCAATAAGTCGTGCATAGAGATCAAGTGCAAATGTCGTGTTACCCTTCACCACCTGATCGATCAGTTCAAATGCCGTGTTGTCTTCTGCTTGAGCCCACGCTTTAGGGCCCAACATTAAAAAAACACAGGCAAAAATAATTGCCAAGCCCATTTTAAGTCTTAGTCTTTTCAACATCTGTTTCTCCGTTTTGCAAAATGTAAAAGTAGATCGCAATTCTGTTGTTAAGTATTAACATCTATTAACAAATGTTACACCATCAGAACACGGGAACGATCAACCCATTATCCCCCGGCTTCCGCAATGGGTTACTTTGCTGACAACCCATTTTTTTTTACTTGCAAAGGCTAACTACTCTCAATCCGTATCAAATATACTTGATATTTTTATCAATGTAAAGTTTTTTTGCTAAAAATCCGATGTCTTAAAGACATCGGATTTTTTTTGAATAAAGTGGCTAACAAAATCACAACGCCGGGATTTTCTGGCGGCGTATCGATATTGAAGCCTTGACAACGCGCATAAACGCCGGCGATTTAGTTCGCAAAGAGGCCGCTTGGTATAAATCAGTGTTCTGTGATCAGTAGTAGGGTGGGCAACGTCTTTTTGTTGCCCACCTTCTGTACCTCTGTGTCAATGCCATTAAGTGCCTAAAAACGTTGTTACATGTATGGATTTATTCTTAACTTAATGGCATTGACCTCTGTGTACCTCTGTGTTAGTGATCTCTGTGTCGTTTGATAACTGATAACTGATAACTTATAACTTATGCCTGATAACTGATAACTTACCAATTGATCAATGAAAAACTGATAACTGAAAAACTGATAACTGAATAACTGATAACTGTTCACTGTTCACTGTTCACGGTTCACTGAAAAACTGAAAAACTGATCACTGATTTGAAAACTATGAACGATGTAATCTGTGAATTGTGTCCCCGGTATTGCCTTATCCCGGAGGGCGGCGCGGGAGATTGCCGGGTGCGCGTCAATCTCGGTGGCAAATTGTGTGCTACCACCTATGGACGGCCATCGGCCGTGCATATCGATCCCATGGAAAAAAAACCGCTTTATCATTTTCGCCCCGGCACACCTATTTTATCTATCGCCACCGCCGGCTGCAATTTGCATTGCCGCAATTGTCAAAATTGGCAACTATCTCAGCGCGGTGGCGAAGAAATGGAGCGGATTTATCGGGCAATGCCGACAGAAGTTGTAGACGTTGCCATCGACAAGCATTGCCAATCTATCGCCTACACTTACTCCGAACCAATCATTTTTTATGAATATGTTTATGAGACGGCCGAAATAGCTAAAGCGCGTGGGCTATATAACGTTTTTGTGACGGCCGCCTATATTAACAAGGCACCGTTGCGTAAACTTTGCCAAGTGTTGGATGCTACCAATACCGATCTCAAGGCTTTTGACGACAAATTCTACCGCGACAATTGTAGCGGAACACTAAAGCCGGTGCTGGATGCACTGGTGACATTTCGTGAGTAGGGCGTATGGGTGGAAGTCACTAATTTGGTGATACCCACTTTGAATGATGACATGGCAATGATTCGGCGCATGGCGCGTTGGATACGCGATGAATTGGGGGCCGGTACGCCGCTGCACTTTAGTCGCTATCATCCCATGTATCGTATGCGTAATTTGCCGCCAACGCCCACCGACACTTTGGAACGCGCCCGTCAAGAGGCTATGGACGTGGGCCTACATTACGTTTATATTGGCAACCTATTTGGGCACGAAGCCGAATCCACTTTCTGCCCATCTGATGGAACGCGGCTAATTCGCCGCACAGGTTTTTGGATTGCTGAATACAATTTGACAGAAGATGGGCGTTGCCCCGTTTGTCACGAAGAAATCGCCGGAGTTTGGGCATGAACACGAGCAACGAAAATAGACAGAACGATTCGCAATTATTAATTAGCAATTCGCAATTCGCCGCCGGCGTTTTCTGGGGGCGTTACTTATTACAGATACCTGCCGTTTTATAACGCATAGTCGTCTAAAAAAAGTCTCATAAAAGCCAGGTAGGGTGGGCAACGTCTTTTTGTTGCCCACCATTTGGGGAATGACAACGGAAACCAGGTAGGGTGGGTAAGCCATTATTTTTCCAACACGGAGTTCACAGAGTACCACAGAGTCTCACAGAGTCATAAAGCCAAAAGAATTCTCGGTAAAACTGACTCCAATTCAATCAAAAACGGGCCATTACCAATTACCAATTACCGACTACACGTAAAAACAACTGACTATGAATGCAATAAATACTTCTACGTCATCGAAACCTTCACTAAAAATGGTTGTCATCTTCCTTGCCGTCGCGTTAGGCGGTGGCTTCATGGGAAAACTCATGTTTGACATGGTGAGCTATATGGGAAAAATGACAAATGCAGTCATCAACATGAGTCAAAATGTTCAGCAAATGTCAACAGACATGACTGTCATGCGTAAGCAATTTGTTATGATGGAAAAAAATGTCAGGAAGATGAGTTATATACTAAATAATCTCGATACCAATATCATCGACATGAACGCCAGCGTCATGGGCATGGATAACAATATGACAAAAATGCAAGGCGACATTAAGGATATTCAAAACGCCATGGCTGAAGATATGCGTTCTATGCGCGAGGGTGTAACGCAAATGGCTGACGGGATGAGCCGTATGCATATACAAATGGGTTATATGGTACATGATATTCATCGTGGGCAAACTTCCTTTACTTCGCCAATGGGTTATATGCGTAACTTTATGATGCCAGGCGCCCCTTAATGGGTAACGAGTAATTGATAATAGGTAATTGGTCGTTCGTAGTAGTTAAGGGCTTTGCACGTGGGATTGCCCCTACAAACCGTCATGTCGTGTAGGGGCAATCCTTTATGGTTGCCCGAACGAAATGGTTGCCCGAACGCGAAATGGTTGCCCGAACGAAATGGTTGCCCGAACGAAATGGTTGCCCGAACGAAATGGTTGCCCGAACGAAATGGTTGCCCGAACGAAATGGTTGCCCTCACCGAAAAGCGGTACGATATGGCATTGAGGTGGAACCTGGGGGAGATAAAATGAATTGTCAATCACATTAAATTGCACCCTAACTCTCAAAGTTATCGTTGAAGGAATATTTTTATGAGAAACTTATGGCAATGTATAGCAACGCGATGGTTTGGAATAGGCTTAATATTGTCAGGTGTCTTAATTACCCTCTCAGGATGCCATGATCGTTCTGAGAATACCGCCTCTACACCGTCTGTACCTACGCCTACTGAAGAGAAACCTGCACCGGTGGTGCGTATTGGGGCATCCGCTACCCATTTACCACCTTACTTTATCCACCAAGAAAACGGGATTGAAGTGGATATTATTCGTGAAGCTTTTCAAAAAACGGGTTATGATCCACAGTTTTATTTTATCCGGGAACGCAAAGAAAAATTCTATGCTCCAAACTCTAAGCTAGACTGTATTAGTACCGTGACAAAAAAAGCAAAACAGCCCGGCTTTTATTCTGATGAAGTTATTTCCTATCATGATGTGGTCATTTATTTGGCTGATAAAGGGTTCCACATTAATAGGATTGAAGACTTAGCCGATAAAAGCATAGAGACTTTTAGTGATGCCAAAAAACATTTAGGCATTGCTGACGTGGTAAAGAATAACCCGCTTTACCATGAACGTTCTGGCAAAGCGAGTCAAATCGTGCTGTTCTTCCGTAGGCGGGTTGATGTTCTCATTATGGACAGGTATTTCTTTAGACACTTTCGCAAACGTGTTGCACCGCTTGTAGACATCAAACAAAAAGTAATAATAAACGACTCTCTTTTTTCAAAACGTCCTTATAGGATTTTGTGCAAAAACGAAAAAGTACGTAATGACTTTAATCGTGGCTTAGCAACATTACGTGCAAAAGGGCGCTATGCAGAAATCGTTAAACAGTACATTGAATAAAGATACATAGTGAGAGTACAACGGATTTTTGGAATAAACGGACTTTCATTGTTAGGGATTTTTCAGGTTATCCTTTCTTATATGCAATCCTTGTAAAAAAGCAACTACAAGGATTCGTTATAATAAGGGATTTCATTGTTAGGGATTTACCGCGGCATTATGCAATCATTGTAACTATTGATTATGTTTAATTGATTAAAAGGAGAAACCAATATGGCGAGAGATGATGATAAAGACAAGATGGCGAGAGATGATGATGAAGACAAGAAGGCGACAGATGATGAAGAAGAAGAATACATACCCAGAGATGAAGATAAAGATACCACCATCTACGACGTTGTTGTCAATCATGAAGAGCAATACTCTATCTGGCCTAATTATCGGGAACCCCCTAACGGCTGGCGCAAGGTTGGCAAGAGCGGAACCAAAGCTGAGTGCGGCAAATACGTCAAAAAAGTGTGGACTGACATGAGACCACTCAGCTTGCGAAAGAAGATGGCCGAACAAGGTTTAGACTAATTTTGGTTAAAAACCGCCGAGGTTGATCTCGCTCCGCTCTGTTTTGAGCTGCAGTAACGAGCTTCGCTCGATAAGTTTGGCAAACCTCGGCGGTTTGTCCACTATTTTTGTAGGGTTATTTTGCCTTATTTGAGGGCCATAAACTATTTTGGAGGTTTTCAAATTAAAGTCTGGCCCTCAACCGCGCCAATAAAATAACCGTTTTTCTAGGTGTCATTTTGTAGGCACTCGACTCATAATCATGGCGATTGGGTACCTTCTCAATTCTCGATATCGGCCCCCAAAAAAAGCGTTTTTCAAACCTCCAAGGTTTGTCAAACTTATTGAGCGTCGCGATGAAACTTTCGTCTCAAGCGTAGCGAGATCAACCTCGGCGGTTTGTGCCCTGATTTTTCTTTTAGACTCGATGATCAAGTTTTTAGTCTGACAATGCACAAGGATTGTATATAATAAGGGATTTTATTCGCATCGCTAAAAATAACCTCTGTCAACTTTTTCAAATACAGTAATGACAACGGAATAGCTAATTAATGGCGATGAAAATTTCCGGCAACAAAGCTGAAATTTTCTCGAATTCGTTCATTGCGATTCCCCAACGCCAATAAATCCTTTTTTATATACAATCCTTGTAGTTATCGTTTGGGCGCACGAAAAAACGTGATTTAAAAAAAAAGCAACCTCCTAGATTAGTTATTTCAACGGATAAATCCCTTTTTATAAGGAATCGGCCTGTAGTTATAGACGATAGACTCTATGGGCACCCGGAAAAGCATGCTAAAACATTTTATTACCCGTTGGCAAAAAGGCTTAGCAAGAAAGTCAGAAAAACCAATCAACGTGCCAAAAGAACCAAAAGAAACTGAACTCAAACGTTGGGCTTGCAGTGAATGGATAGAATATCAAGCCTGGCTATTTCATTATGGTTTTCTGACTCTGCACGATTGGCAACAATTGCGTGATAACGCGCGATGTTGGCAACCTCGGCCGTTGTTGAGCATTGTGACACCCGTTTACAACACTCAGCCTAGCCATTTACGCGAATGTATTTATTCGGTGCAAACCCAAGCCTATCCCGACTGGGAAATGTGTTTAGTCGATGATGGTAGCGATAATCCTGCCACAACAGCCTGTTTGCAAACCGTAATCGCAAACGATCCCCGTTTACGTTTGCACCGCTTTGCCACCAATCAAGGTATTTGTCACGCCACCAATCAAGCGTTAGCGATGGCTCGCGGCGAGTACGTCGCCTTTTTAGATCATGATGATCGCTTAGCACCCGATGCACTCTATCATGTTGTTGAAACGCTGCGACACCATCCTGACACTGACATTATTTATTCCGATCGAGATTCGTTGTCCGAGAATGGGTTTCGCTTTATGCACTTATTTAAGCCAGATTGGTCACCAGAAACGCTGCTATCGGGCAATTATTTATTTCATCTCGTCGTGTATCGGCGCGAGTTATTGCAACAATTAGGCGGTGTGCGCGTTGGTTTAGAAGGTTCTCAAGATTATGACCTGATTTTGCGGGCCGCCGACAGGGCACCCCAAGTGCAACACATTCCTAAAGTGTTATATCACTGGCGACACCATAAACAGTCGGTGGCAATGGAACAGAATGTTAAAGAATATGTCTACACGGCCGGGGTGCAAGCCGTTCAAGACACATTAGAGCGGCGTGGTTTAGAAGGTAATGTTAGTGAAAACAACGAGTTATGGCGAGGCCATTATCGTGTGCATTTGCGGCCGCGGCCCGACGCTCGTTATCAGGTGTTACGTTTAAACACACTACACGATTATGCTAAACAAATTAATCAGGCCTTTGAGCGCGATATCAATAACGATTATTTAGTGATATTGGGGCCGGGGGTGGAGCCGATAGACAGCGAAGCTATCACAGAATTGGTTTCTTGGTTGCAAATTGATGCCGTGGGCATCGTGACGGGCAAAGTGCTTGATAGCCAAGGGCGTTTATTGCATGCAGGACTTCTACAACGTCCCAATGGTGTGCCGTTAGCAGTCTATGCCGGATTTGACGAAAATACGCCCTCGTATATGGCCGTCACGGCCATTGTCCGTAATGTCAGTACGCCGCATCCGGCGTTAAGTGTACTTGAACGTTGTCTGTGGCAACGCTTGGCCGGTTTAAACACTGATTATAATGGCCCCCACGCGCTATTCGATTTTGCGTTACGCGCCCAGACATCTGGCACACGCATTGTCTACACCCCGTTTGCTCGCTTTGTAGCAAGCGAGTGGCAAGCGCCAGAAATCGGCCCAGAAACTGATCGCCAACGTTTTATTGAACAATGGGCGACGTGGTTAAAGCAAGGCGATCCTTATTACAGTCCCTACCTCACCCTAGAATTTGCGGATATGGGCTTGAATTTGCGTTGGAATTGATTTTTTTTAAGTCCAAAGCTAACGCTTTGGACGAAAAGGCCGCAAGCCGCTCGCGGCCCAAAAAAACTTTATTAGAACAATATGACGGAAAAATTAATTTTTAGTCTATAAAAACGATTAAAAACAATAGGTTAGTTATTATAAAAACTAACTCTCAAAAAATATAACCCCCGAAAATTTTCTAACAAACGCCGGTTTAATCTTATTAAAATAACTCAATATTAGCCATAATAAATAAAAGTCCTTATAGTTACTAAAATTAGCTAAAATACGCCGAGAACGACCTTCTGAAAAGCCGCGTGTTTTGGTTTTAACCCTTATGAATATAGGGTTTATTATTATAACGACTAATCTGTAAAATCATTAGATATGCCATCTTTATTAAAAATAGCTTCTTTAAAGCCTATAAAACAATCACTTATATTTAACACGTACACAAAAAAAAATTTAAGACTGAGGGTCTCCCATGAGGCCGAGACAACCCAAAAAGTGATCGAAATATTATCGTGAGTTTTGCGTATTAGTGGCTACCCTCTCTGATTATGAATACTATTAACTTTAATAGCCAGATAGGTAGTAGAACTATGCCATTTATATTATTAACTTTACCCTAAAAAAAAGCCTACCAAACACCGACAAATAAAATAGGCACTTTCTTTAAAATTCATTTTGACACATTTTCGTCCAACGCATCTGTTGGAGTCCAACGCTTGCTGCTTTGGAACAGTTGGACTTTTTTTCCCCCCAGGTTTTCCTTAAGCTATTCACATTCAACCCCTTCGGGGTTGGGGCGTTGTTTATATTTCTCCCCAGGTTTCACCTCAATGCCATTAAGTTAAGATATAACCTATTGATTTTTAATAAAATTTTGTGTGTGTTAGGGTGGGGTACCCGATTTTTTACTTTCAATA